>JANMHY010000236.1:0-13036 GCA_031375525.1 Burkholderiales bacterium | reverse complement strand
TCGCTGATCTGGCGCACCACGTCGAGGCCGGACATGTCGGGCAGGTGCATGTCGAGCAGCACGAAGTCCGGGCGCTCGCTGCGCACCAGGCGCACACCGTCGAGCCCGGTGGCGGCACGGATCAACTGCACCCCGGGAAAGCTCGCCAGGCCGCTTTCGACCATCACGAAGTTGACGTCCACGTCTTCGACATAGAGCACCTTGCCGCGCAGCTCGGCATCCAGGGGGTCGGTGGCAGACGAGGATGGCATCGCAGACCGTTCAAGCACCTGAACATCCGGTGGGGCCGGCGATCATAGGCGCTTGCCTCACCCATTGCGATCGCGCAGCGTCCCCAGCGCGTCGAGCAGCACGCGCACGCGCGGCGGCAGCAGCCGGCCCGAAGGCACCACGGCGCTGATCGGCATCGGTGCGGGTTGGTGGCCGGGCAGCACCGGCAGCAGTTTGCCGCGTGCCACTTCGTCCTGCACGATGTAGTCGGGCAACTGGGCCAGGCCCATGCCCAGCAGCGCTGCGGTGCCGAGGGCTTCGGTGTCGCTGAGCTGCACGCTCTGCGTGGGATGCATCTCGATCGTGCGGCGGCTCTGGCGCCCGTGCCGAAATTGCCAGGGCCGGCTGCGGCCGGTGCTGGGCATGCGGAAGGTCACGCCGTGGTGGCCGGCCAGGTCTTCGAGCCGCTGCGGCGTGCCGTGTGCTTTCAGGTATTGCGGGCTGGCCACCATCACCAGGTGCTGCCAGTCGATGCGCCGCGCCACGAGCGTCGAGTCGCGCAGCTCGCCCATGCGCACGGCCAGGTCGATGCCGTCACGCACCAGGTCGGCAAAGCCGTCCTGCAGCCGCACTTCGAGCGTCAGCGCCGGGTGGGCACGCATCAGCTTGGCCAGCAGCGGCATGACGAAGCGGCGGCCGTAGTAGATGGGCAGGTCCACGCGCAGCGTGCCCGCCGGTGCTGTGCGCGTGCCGGCGGCGTCGGCCTGCAGATCTTCGAACTCGGCGAGCACGCGTTCGCAGCGGTGGAACAGGCGCTCGCCGTCGGCGGTCAGGCTGACCTGCCGCGTCGTGCGGTGAAACAGCTTCACGCCGAGCGTGGTTTCGAGCCGCGCCACGCTCTTGGCCAGCGTCGACGGCGAGACAGCGAGGTCGCGCGCGGCGGCGGCAAAACTGCCGCGGCGTGCGGTCTGCGCAAAGGCGAGGAATTGCTGCAGGCCTTGCATCGCGATGCCTGTTCGATTGCGGAAGAAATGTCCTCAATGTTACGGCGCTGCCGCATCTTTCGAAACAGCGCTGCACCGCCGACACTGAATTCATCCGAGGCGCCGCGGACCCCGACCACTCTCAAACCGCACTGGAGACCTTCATGAACGTGATCGAACAGACCCGCCCCGCCGCGACGCCGATTCCCGGCGTCGCCCACGCCACCTGGGCCTGCCAGGCCGATGGCCTGCAACAGTTGTCCGTCTGGCGCCAGACGCTGGCGCCGGGCGCGGCCACGCCGCCGCACCGCCACGACTGCGACGAGGTCGTGCTCTGTCTGGCCGGCTGGGGCGAGGTGCACAGCGAAGGCGCGGTGCAGCGCTTCGGCGCCGACTGCACGCTGGTCCTGCCTCAGGGCCGCGATCACCAGATCTTCAACGTCGGCCCGCAGCCGATGGAGATCGTCGGCCTGTTCGGCGCCACGCCGGTGCTGACACGCCTGCCCGACGGCAGCGTGCTCGAGTTGCCGTGGCGCAGCTGAGAGACCGATCAACTCCCGGCCGGCGGCTGCCAGAGTTCGATGCGGTTGCCTTCCGGGTCCATCACCCAGCCGAACTTGCCGTACTCGCTCTCTTCCACCTTGTCGTCCACCGTGCAGCCTTCGCTGCGCAGCGCGGCCAGGAGCGTGTGCAGATCAGGCACGCGGTAGTTGATCATGAAGCTCGACTCGCTCGGCGCGAAGTAGGAGGTCGCGGCCGGGAAAGGGTTCCAGATCGTCGCGCCGACTCCCGCAGGGTTGTCTTCCGACACCCATCGAAAGGCCGCGCCGCCCCAGTCTTCGACCGCAATACCCAAGTGCTTGCGGTACCACTCGCCGAGAGCCTTCGGGTCCTTGGCCTTGAAGAACACGCCGCCGATGCCGGTGACTCGTTTCATCATCGTGCTCATCCTTTCTTCGCGCTCGTGGTGGGATAGCGCCGCTTCGTCTCGGCCAGCGCGCGCACGAGCAGTTGCGCGAGCACCGGCAGCTTCACGTCGGCAATTTTGGCTTCGGTCATGGCGACGGACCTCGGTGAATCACTGGCCACCATTGAACATCGGCCGTCTGCACTTGTCACGCCCAAGATCCGGATGGCGGGCTGCTCGCCCGCTTCGATGCGTCGGGCACGATGCCTGCATGGATCGTTAAGACATCCATTGCACTTATTCGCAAGCGCGACGGACCGCTCAACCTCCCACCTTGTTCGGATTCCTCCAAGCCCTCTCGAACGGTAGTCGCCACGCGTGCGGCGCGATCAGTTGGTGGATCGACTTCGGCCCCCACGAGTTCGGCTCGTACAGGCGCACCGGCGGCGGCGCTTCGAGCAAATGGGTCGAGACCTGCCACAGCCGCTCGATGCCTTCGGCGGTGGTGAACAGCGTGCGGTCGCCGCGCATCGCGTCGAGGATCAGCCGCTCATACGCCTCCAGCACCTCGCCCATCAGGCCGGTGTCGTGCATCGCGAACTGCAGGCTCAGCTTGTCGAGGCGCATGCCCGGCCCGGGGCGCTTGCCGTAGAACGACAGCGACATCTTCGACGCGTCGGCAAGGTCGAACGTCAGGTGGTCGGGGCCCTGCGCGCCGACGCCGGAGTTGGCGGGGAACATGCTCTTCGGCGATTCGCGGAAGGCGATCGAGATGATGCGCTGGCCCTCGGCCAGGCGCTTGCCGGTGCGCAGAAAGAAGGGCACGCCGGCCCAGCGCCAGTTGTCGATGTGGCACTTGAGCGCAATGAAGGTCTCGGTCTCGGACTCCGGGTCCACACCGTCCTCGCCGCGGTAGCCGCGGTACTGCCCGCGCACCACGTCGGCGGGCTGGACCGGCAGCATGCTGCGAAAGACCTTGTTCTTCTCTTCGCTGATCGGCGCCGGCTCCAGCGCCGTCGGCGGCTCCATCGCCATGAAGGCGAGGATCTGGAACAGGTGCGTCACCACCATGTCGCGGTAGGCGCCGGTCTGCTCGTAGAAGGCCGAGCGCTTGCCCAGGCCCAGCGTTTCCGGCACGTCGATCTGCACATGGTCGATGAAGTTGCGGTTCCAGATCGGCTCGAACAGGCCGTTAGCAAAGCGGAAGGCGAGGATGTTCTGCGCCGGCTCCTTGCCCAGGAAGTGGTCGATGCGAAAGATCTGGTCTTCGGCAAAGACCTCGTGCAGCTTGCCGTTCAACGCCACCGCGCTGGTGAGGTCGGTGCCGAAGGGCTTCTCCATCACGATGCGCGATTTGTCGACGAGGCCGGCCTCGCCCAGCAGACGCACCGCCGGCAGCGCCGCGCTCGGCGGCACGGAGAGATAGTGCAGGCGCCGGCACTCGCCCGCAAGGCTCGCCTCGGCGCGATCGACCGCGGCGCGCAGCGTGGCAGCACCTGCCGACAACGGCACGTAGTCGAGCGTGCGCGCAAAGGCGTCCCAGTCGGCATCGGTGACCTTGCGGCTGAAGAACTCGTCCAAGGCACCGCGCGTGACGGCGCGGAAGGCCTCGGCGTCGATGTCGTCCAGCGACACGCCGACGATCCGGCACGCCGGGATGAAGCCGCTGCTGGACAGGTGGTACAGGCCGGGCAACAGCTTGCGCCGCGCCAGGTCGCCGGTGGCGCCGAACAGGACGACGACTTGCGGAAACCGCGGACCGACACCAGGGGGAATCTTTGCCACTTCAGGTCTCCGCTGCAATGCCGTCACGCAGGCGAGCGTAGCAAGGTCCGAACCGCCGCCGCGTCAGAGGGTGTGAATGAATCCGGCGTGGCCGAGCGGACCGCGCAAACGCGCTCAATCAAGGCGCAAAGCGCAGCCGGAGCTCGGGCTACGGCGAGCAGTTGCAACGCCGAGTGGGCGCGTTTGCGCGGGACGAGCGGGCATGGCGGATTCGTTCACACCCTCTCAGGGCTTGGGCGTCTGGCTCCACAGCACGCCGCCTGTGGCCCAGTCGCTTTTCTTGATGTCGAAGAACAAGATGTCCACGCTGCCCGGCGAGCCGCCGAGCACGCGCACGCAAGCCTCGGTGACCTCGCGCGCCAGCGCGGCTTTTTGCTCGGCGCTGCGGCCTTCGAAGAGTTCGATGCGGATGGTGGGCATGGTGGTGTCTCCTTTCAGTCGTCGAGGCTGCGCAGCAGCGCGGGCCACTCGTCTGCGCCTTCGGGCACGGTGCCGTCGCCGAGCCATTGGCGTTGTGTGCGCATCGCTACCTCGTCGCTGACGCAAGAGGCGCCGCCGGCGGCCATCGCGGCGATCTGGATCTGCGCCGCGCGTTCGAGCAGGTGCATCAGCACGAAGGCTTCGGCCACCGTGCGGCCCACCGTCAGCGTGCCGTGGTTGTCGAGGATCAGGCCGTCGAGCGTGCCGAGCGCCGCGACCAGGCGCGCCCGCTCCGCGGCTTCGAACGCGAGGCCCTCGTAGGCATGGCGGCCGAGGCGGCGCCACAGGCGCAGCGCCGGTTGCGAACACGGCAGCAGACCTTCAGGCATCGCGGCCATCGTCTGGCCCCAGCGCGTGTGCAGGTGCATCACGCACACGGCATCGGCGCGCGCCGCATGCACCGCGCCGTGGATCGCGAACCCGCTCGGGTTCACGGGCGCGCCGGAGCCGTCGATCACGCGGCCCTGCACATCGACCTTGACCAGGTTGTCAGGCCGCACCTCGGCAAAGCGCAGGCCGAAGCGGTTGATGAGGTACACGCCCGGCTCGCCCGGCAGAGCGGCCGAGAGGTGCGTCCAGACGATGTCATCCCAGCCACGCCGCGCCGCCAGGCGGTAGGCCGCGGCGAGGTCGCGGCGCGTGGCGGCTTCGTCGTCTGTCAATGCGCTTCGGCGGTCTTGGCCGCTTCGATCGCGCCCGCGGTGTCGCCGCGCGTGCCGTTGAAGAACAGGTTCAGCGCCACCGCCGCAACGGCCGTCAGCAGGATGCCGGACTCGAGCAGCGGGTGCAGGCCATGCGCCATCTGCTGCGTCCAGCGCGGCGCGACGAGCGGAATCAGGCCGAAGCCGATCGACAGCGCAACAACATACAGGTTGTGGCGGTTGTTCTTGTAGTCCACCGTCGACAGGATGCGGATGCCGGTGGCCGCGACCATGCCGAACATCACCAGGCCCGCGCCGCCGAGCACGAACTGCGGAATCGACTCGACGAAGGCAGCCATCTTCGGCAGCAGGCCGAGCACGATCATGATGACGCCACCGGCCACGCAGACATAACGGCTCTTGACGCCGGTGACGCCCACGAGGCCGACGTTCTGCGAGAAGCTGGTGTAGGGGAAGGTGTTGAACAGGCCGCCGATCACCGTGCCGATACCGTCGGTGCGCAGGCCGGCCGCGAGTTCCTGCTGCGTGATCTTGCGGTCGGTGAGATCGGACAGGGCGAGGAACATGCCGGTGCTCTCGATCATGACGACGATCATCACCAGCGTCATCGTCAGGATCATCAGCGGGTCGAAGGTCGGCATGCCGAAGGCGAACGGCGTGACAACGTCGAACCAATGCGCCTTGCCGACCTTGTCGAAATTCATCTTGCCCAGGGCGATCGCCATCGCGCAGCCGGCAACGATGCCGAGCAGCACCGAGATGTTGGCGACAAAACCCTTCATGAAGCGCACGAGCAGCAGGATGAAAACCAGCACCGTGGCCGCGATGGCCATGTTGTCGAGCGCGCCGTAGCTGGGGTTGTCCACCATCGGGATCGGGCCGGCGAGTTTGACGACCTGTGGAGCCGCACCGGGTGCGGCGGCACTCGCAGCCGCTGCGGCGGCCTTGGCACCATCGACCATCGCCACGAGTTTGGGCACATCGACGCTCTGCGCCAGATTCGCCGGCCCGCCCATCGCCCAGCCGACGCCGACTCGCATCAGGCTGATGCCGATGATGGCGATGATGGTGCCGGTGACCACCGGCGGAAAGAAGCGCAGCATCTTGCTGACCATCGGCGCGATCAGGATCGAGATCACCCCGGCGCCGATGATGGCGCCGAAGATCGCGCGCGCGCCGTCCGGCCCCGGCATCGCGTTGGCAAACGCCACCATCGGGCCGACCGAGGCGAAGGTCACACCCATCATCACCGGCAGCTTGATGCCGAACCACTTGGTGACGCCGAGCGACTGGATCAGCGTCACCAGGCCGCAGCAGAACAGGTCGGCGCTGATCAGCAGCGCGACCTGCTCGGGCGTGAGCTTCAACGCGCGGCCGACGATCAGCGGCACGGCGATCGCGCCGGCGTACATCACCAGCACATGCTGCAAGCCGAGCGCGGCCAGGCGCGGCGCGGGCAGGACTTCTTCGACGGGGTGAACGGTGGCAGCGGTCATCGTGGTTCCCTCAGTTGGTGTGTGCGCCGGCGTCGAACCAGCGCTTGATCAGCGCGCGCTCGTCGTCGGTGATCTGCGTGGCGTAGCAGAACGCGCTCTACCAGCAGGTCACGAGCAGCGTCAAGGGCATCACGCACCCCTACCTCAACGTCGGCGAGATCCACGGCGGCACCAACACCAACGTCGTGCCCGGCAAGGTGGTGTTGAAGCTCGACCGCCGCATGATCCCCGAGGAGAACCCGGCCGAGGTCGAAGCGACGCTGCGCCGCGTCATCGCCGACGCAGTCGCCAACGCGCCCGGCATCACCATCGACATCAAGCGCCTGCTGCTGGCCAACGCATTGAAGCCCCTGCCCGGCAACGCGCCGCTCGTGCAAGCCTTGTGCGCGCATGCGAGCACGGTCTTCGGCGAGCCGATCGAGGCCTCCGGCACGCCGCTGTACACCGACGCCCGCCTGTTCAGCGAGCGCGGCATCCCGGCGGTGCTCTACGGCTGCGGCCCGCGCACGGTGCTGGAAAGCAACGCCAAGCGCGCCGACGAGCACATCGAACTCGACGACCTGCGGCGGGCGACGAAGGTCGTCGCCCGCACGCTGGCCGACTTGTTGGCCTGATGCTCGAGCGCAAGGCCGCCCCAACCAACCCTGCAAGGCACGCCATGTCCAAACTGCGTGTTCACGGCTTCGCGATGTCTGTCGACGGCTACGGCGCCGGACCCCGTCAAAGCCTCGATCACCCGATGGGCGTCGGTGGCATGGACTTGCACGAGTGGGTCTTCGGGACGCAGACGATTCGCAAGATGTTCGGCAACGTCGGCGGCACGACCGGCATCGACGACGACTTCGCGGCGCGCGGCGTGAAGAACGTCGGCGCGTCGATCCTCGGTCGCAACATGTTCGGGCCGATCCGCGGCCCCTGGCCCGACGCGTCGTGGCAAGGCTGGTGGGGCGACAACCCGCCCTACCACACGCCCGTGTTCGTGCTCACGCACCACCCGCGCGAGCCGATCACGATGGCCGGCGGCACCACCTTCCACTTCGTCACCGGAGGCATCCACGACGCGCTCGAGCGCGCCATGCAAGCCGCCGGCGGGCAGGACGTCCGGCTCGGCGGCGGCGTGGCGACGATTCGGCAATACCTGCGTGCCGGCCTGGTCGATGAAATGCACGTCGCCATCGCACCGGTGTTGCTCGGCTCGGGCGAACAGCTCTTGTCCGGCATCGACTTGCCCCAGCTCGGCTATCGCTGCAGCGAGCACGTGGCCACATCGTCGGCCACGCATGTGGTGTTGCGCAAAGCGCCCTGACTGCGGACTCGACCCTGCTGGGTAACGCAGCGCTACGCGGACCCAACATGCAACGCTGCGATCACCGCCTCGTCGCTGACCTGTTCGAAGTCTTCATAGTGCAGCCCGACGGCGCGAAACGGATCGGGCTCGGCGAGGCAGACGATGCGATCGACTTCGCGCCGCAACTGCATCAACGTGTCGTGCGGCGCCACCGGCACCGCCAACACCAGGCGCGCTGCGCCACGGCGACGCAAGGCTTTGAGCGCTGCGCGCACCGTCATGCCGGTGGCGATGCCATCGTCGACCACGATCACCGTGGCCCCCTGCACCGGCAGCGGCGCGCGGCCGCGCAGGTAGAGCGTGCGCCGCCGCTCGATCTCGCGCCACTCGATCTGCGCCTGCTCGTCGATGTAGGCGCGGCTGGCACCGGTGGCCGCGCTCGTTTCGTCGTCGATCACGAGCTCGGGCTGACCGCCGTCAACGATCGCGGCCACCGCCAGCTCGCTCTGCCACGGCGCACCGATCTTGCGCACCAGCAACAGATCGAGCGGCGCCTTCAAGCGCTGAGCCACCGGCAACGCCACCGGCACGCCGCCGCGTGGCAAGGCCAGCACGACGATCGGGCCGGCCAAGTGTTCGTCGGCCATCCGTGCCGCCAGCGCGCGGCCGGCTTCATCGCGATTGGCAAAAATAGCTTTCATGGCAAACGCTGCGAAGCAGGGCCATCATCCGCACTGGCCGACGTAGCCGCAGGCGGTGCAGAAGTCGCAGCCGTCGCGGGCGATCATGCTGGCGTTGCCGCACTCGGGGCACGGCCGGCCGGCCTGCAGCAGCGGTGTCGATGACGCCTCATCGCCGCGCTGCTGCGGCGATGCCAGCACGCCCATCTCGCGCAGCGGGAAACCGTTTTCGTCCAACACGCCGAGCATGGCGTAGCGGTGGATCACCAGACGTGCGAGGTACGCCACCGTCGATGGCCAGGTCTGCTGGCGGCGCTGGCCGGGAATGAAGGCCATGAAGTGGCCGAGCGGCTCGGCGTAGTTGAGCAGCTTGCGCAGCTTCATGCCGATCCATGCCGGGTCGATGACGCGCATGTCGAGCGAGAGCAATCGCGCCAGCCCGTCGAGCGCACGCGGGTAGGTGCCCGACAAGGCGAGCGCGCACGGCCGAGTCACCGGCGCGCCGTCGGCGCCGGGCAGCGTGACTTCCTTCAGCGTCACCGTGAAGTGCTCGCCGCTGGCCGGGTTGTCAATGTCCACCGCCCAGGCCAGCGTGCCCGACGGGTCGGTGTGCGGCTCGTCGCGTGCGAACAAGGCGTCGATCACCGGCGTTGCCGCTTTGGCATCGGGCGGCAGCACACCGAGTTGCTCGCAGCGCCAACGGATCACGCTGGCGGTGGCCGCGACGACGCCGGGAAACAATCGACGTTCGCCGTGCGGCGGAGACGGCATCTCGAACGGATGTTCTTCGCTCACCGTCGCCAGCGCGTCGAGCTTCAACTGCAGCCATGCCGGATCGTCGGCGCGCAGATCCATCGACAGCGTTTTCGCCAACGCGCCGAGGCCGCGCGGCTGCTCGGCGCCGTTGATCCAGACTTCGAAGGGTTGGGGCTTCGTGCCCTCCTCGCGGGGTTGCTCGCCGACGAAGAGCGCGAAGCCACCGAACGGGTGCTCGATCATGTAAGTCCACGCTGCATTGCCGCTCGGCAACTCGGGCCGACCCGGCCAGCGCAGCGACGCCAGCACCGGCGTGCGCGGCGCCGCCAAAGCGAGCCTTCGATTGGCGTCTGCCTCGACCAGCAACGGCGCCGGCTGTGTGGACAGCACGCTGCCGAGCACGGCATTGGGCCGGTACGTCGCCAAGCCCTTGAGCCCGAGCGTCCACGCCTGCTGGTAGAGCTGCTCGAAGTCTGCGTACGGATAGTCGGCCGGCACGTTGACCGTCTTGCTGATCGCCGTGTCGATGAACGGCGCCACCGCAGCCACCATTTGCGCATGGGCCTCGGCGCTCATCTCGAGCGCGGTGACGAAGGCCTCGGTCAGCGGCGCCTCCGCGCCCTTGAGGTGCCGGTACAGCCGCCACGCGTGGTCTTCCACCGCGTGCTCGGTGAGCCGGCCATCGGGGTCGCGTTTCTTGCGTGTGTAGGTCCACGCATACGCGGGCTCGATGCCGTTGCTGGCGTTGTCGGCAAAGGCCAGGCTGATCGTGCCGGTGGGCGCGATCGACAGCAGGTGCGAATTGCGAAGGCCCTGCGTGCGGATGCGATCCTTCAACGCCGCCGGCAAGCGCGAGGCGAAGCGGCCCCCACCTGGGCCACTCGCCAGGTAGAGGTTGGCGTTGAAGAGCGGAAACGCGCCGCGCTCGAGAGCCAGATCGACCGACGCGTCGTAGGCCGTGTCGCGCATCGTCTGCGCGATCTGCGCTGCCTTGGCGCGCGCGGCGTCGCCGTCGTAGCGCAGCCCGAGCATCACCAGCGCGTCGCCGAGGCCGGTGAAGCCCAGGCCGATGCGGCGTTTGCGCATCGCTTCGTCGTGCTGCTGCGGCAACGGCCACAACGACACGTCGAGCACGTTGTCGAGCATGCGCACCGCCGTGCGAACCAGCGCGGTGAAGCCAGCATCGTCGAACGCTGCATCGGAAGCGAACGGCCGCTGCACGAAACGCGTCAGATCGATCGAGCCGAGGCAGCAGCAGCCGTAGGCGGGCAGCGGTTGTTCGCCGCAGGGATTCGTGCAGCTGATGGCCTCGCAGTACGCGAGGTTGTTGTCGCGGTTGATCGCGTCGAGGAAGACCACGCCGGGTTCGGCGTGGTCGTAGGTCGAGCGCATGACCTGGTCCCACAACTCGCGCGCGGGCAGCTTGCGATAGACCCACTGACCGTCGTCGCGTTGATAGGCGGCGGACTCCTTCAACGCCGGGCCGGGTGCAGCGCGGTGCACGAGTTCGACCTCGGCGCCGTCGCGCACGGCCTGCATGAAGGCATCGGTGACGCCGACCGAGATGTTGAAGTTCTTCAGGTCACCCTGGTCCTTGGCGTGGATGAAGGCTTCGATGTCCGGGTGGTCGCAGCGCAGCACGCCCATCTGCGCGCCGCGCCGCGAGCCGGCGGACTCCACCGTCTCGCAACTGCGGTCGAAGACGCGCATGTAGCTCACCGGGCCCGAGGCGTTGCTCTGCGTGGCCGCGACCCACGCGCCTTGCGGCCGGATGCGCGAGAAGTCGTAGCCGACGCCGCCGCCGCGGCGCATCGTCTCGGCTGCTTCGGCCAGCGCGGTGTAGATGCCGGGGTGGCCCTCTTCTTCATGGCGAATCGAATCGCCCACCGGCTGCACGAAGCAGTTGATCAGCGTCGCCGCCAGACCCGTGCCCGCCGCCGACTGGATGCGCCCCGCCGGAATGAAGCCGGCCTGCAGCGCCTCGAGAAAACGCGCCTGCCAATGCACCCGCTCGTCTTCGCGCTCGGCCTGCGCGAGCGCCTGGGCGACGCGGCGGTGCACGTCATCGATCGTCTTCTCGTCGCCCTTGGCGTACTTGTCGCGCAGCACCTCGGCGCTGATCGCTTGCGCGGCCAGTGGGGTGGCAGCGCGGCGGGGTTTGGATTTGATCGTCAATGCAGCCTCCGCAAGAACGGGCGCGGCCGGCTCCCAGGTGCGGGTGACTCAGGCGCTCGACCGATGCTGACCAAGGCCGCGAACAGCGTCAAGGCGACCATCCAAAAGGCCGCGCAAGCAACGATGTTTGTTGCTCAGCGGGCGCTTGGACCGCGGCGCGCTGCCTTTCGGCGCGTCTTCACCACAGGCGAAAAAGCGCAGCGCCGGATCGCGCGCTGACCCCGATGAAGATTGGTGGGCCCTGAAGGATTCGAACCTTCGACCAACGGATTAAGAGTCTCCCAGCAAATGCCGTCGGCAATTTTCGTACTTTTTTCGTACCGTCAAAGTCAACGGGCTTGGCGCCACCGCCAAGCCCTTGATTCATCTACGAAATTTTGGTGGGCGGTGCAGGGCTCGAACCTGCGACCCCTGCCGTGTGAAGGCAGTGCTCTACCGCTGAGCTAACCGCCCCGACGAAGACACAAATTATGCCATGCGTCGCCACACGGTCTTGCCGCCGCTGGCCTTGTCGAGCTCGGCGAGCACGGCTTCGTGCGCACTGCGCTCGTCATCGCTGACGGGCACGGCGTACAGCGTGAAGGCGCCCAGGGAAAGCAACGGTTCGTTGGCCGCGTTGCCGCTTGCGGACGCGGCCCCGCCGGCGTCGATGACCAGCGAGTCCTGCCCGCGCGTCAGGCGGATATAGACCTCGGCGAGCAAGCCGGCGTCGAGCAGCGCGCCGTGCAGCGTGCGGTTCGAGTTGTCCACTTCGAGCCGGCGGCACAGCGCGTCGAGCGAGTTCGACTTGCCGGGGAACATCTCGCGCGCCATCAGCAGCGAGTCGGTGACCTTGGCGACATGCACGCGGAAGGCGTCGCGCCTGGCCCGCTTCAACTCGGCGTCGAGAAAGCCGACGTCGAACGCGGCGTTGTGGATGATGACTTCGGCGCCGGCGACGTAGGCCATGAGCTGTTCGGCGATGTCGGCGAAGCGCGGCTTGTCGGCGAGGAACTCGTCGCTGATGCCGTGCACCTTGCGCGCCTCTTCGCTGCTCGGCCGCTCGGGGTTGACGTACAGGTGCAGGTTTTTGCCGGTCATGCGGCGGTTGACCATTTCGAGGCAGCCGATTTCGATCAGGCGGTCGCCGTTGTCGGGTGACAGGCCGGTGGTTTCGGTGTCGAGAAAAATCTGCCGCATCGTCAAGCCTTCGACTTTGCGCCGCGCAGCCACAGCCAGACACCGGCCGCCACCATCGGCACGCACAGCCACTGCCCCATCGTCATGCCCAGCGAGAGGAAGCCGAGGAAGCTGTCGGGCTGGCGGAAGAACTCGGCGATGAAGCGCAGCACGCCATAGCCGACAAGAAACGCGCCCGAGACCTGGCCCAGGCCACGCGGCTTTCTTGCATACAGCCACAGCACGACGAACAGCAGCAGCCCTTCGAGCAGGAACTGGTAGATCTGCGACGGATGGCGCGCGAAGCTCTGGCCCGATTGCGGAAACACCATCGCCCACGGCAGCGACGGATCGGCCGCGCGGCCCCACAGCTCGCCGTTGATGAAGTTGCCCAGACGCCCTGCAGCCAGGCCGGTGGGCACGCACGGAGCGATGAAATCGGTGACGGCGAGGAAG
>JANMHY010000230.1:0-2881 GCA_031375525.1 Burkholderiales bacterium | reverse complement strand
GTCATGCGCACCAGGTCGCCTTCGACCGGGTTGGCGATGGCCACCGCGGCTTGCAGCACCTGCACCCCGGGCACGCCAGCCAGGTAGGCGCTGACAGCGGCATGGAAATCTGCATGGTCGGCGCTGCGCAGCACGGCGGTGTCCTCAAACACGCCGGGTGCGGTCTCCAGCGTGAAGCGGGCAAAAGTGCCGCCGATGTCGGCCAGCAGCCGCGGGCGGTCAAACGGCGTGGGGCGCATTCAGGCCGGCAGGGTGTCGAGCGCTCTGGCCACGCCGGTCAAGGCCGGCGTGGCGGCGGTGATCAGCCAGGTGGGCACAGCGGCCAGGTAGCCGGCAAAGCGGCCTTTGTCTTCAAAGCGCTGGCGGAACAGCGCGCCGTCGAAGGCCGCGCCCAGGCGTGGCACCATCTGATCACCGCCCAGGCGCGCGGCAGCGTCGCTGCCATGCAGCACGCCGCGGATGCGCGCCGCCACCGCCCGCAGCAGCTGGTCGCCGGCGCCCTGGCCGAGCGACTCGTTGATGAGGCGGAAGCGGTCGAGGTCGATCAACAGCACGCCGACGCGGCGCTCGCTGGCCTGGCGTTCGGCGTCGAGCCCGCGTTGCAGGCGTTGGCGCAAGCCGGCGCGGTTGAGCAGGCCGGTCAGCGGGTCGATGACGTTGATCGAGCGCAAGCGGCCTTCGGCCTTGCGCAGCGCGCCGACCGAACGCCGCACGACCAGCAGCCAGGTCAGCCCGGTGGCGCCGAGCGAAAGCGCCGCGGCCAGCGCCGTGGCCAGCAGCACGGTGAGGAGCGACTCGCAGACCCTGACCGCCGCGACCGGCCCCGGCCCCGCGACAGACACCGTGGCGCTGATCAACAGGTGCGACGGCGCCTTGGCGCGGCCGGCTTCGGCGAGCACGGCGCCATCCGCAGCCAGGGCCTCGCGCCACTGCGACGCGTCCTCGGCGCCACTGGCCAGCAACGACTGCAGCGACACGCCCTGCGCCTCGGCGCGATGGCGGCTGATCGTCCAGGCCAACGAGCTCGCGGCCGCGCTCGCTTCGTGCCGCTCCAGAAGCACGCCGGCGATGGCGGTGAACAGCGGCGGCAGCAGGGCCAGCGCCACCAGGCCGATCAACAACAGGCGCGTCGTGCCGCGTGTCATCGAATGCGATGGGCCGCTGGCCGCAGCGGCGCCGTGCAGTGCTTGCAGGTTTTTCATGATTGCGAATCCTCGCGTGCCGACGCGTCGTTGGCCGCACGCCCGCCCGAAAACAGCGCCACGCCGTTGCCGCCGCTGCGGCGCATCCGGTTCATGGCCTGCTCGGCGCGCTCGCCCAAGGTGGCCGCACCGGGGGCCGTAGCCGGCAAGGCATCGACGCCGGCACTGATACGCAGGCTGCGCGGCGCCGCACCGTCGATCACTTCGGCCAGCGAGGCCTCGGCGCGTTGGCGCAGGTGCTCGGCCAGCGCCTGGCAGGCTTCGATGCCCAGGCCGGGCAGCAACAGCGCAACGCGGCGCTCGTCGAGGCGGGCCACCGCCGCTGCCGGCGGCGCCGACTCGCGGCACCAGCGCGCCAGCGTGACCGACGCCGCGTGCAGCGCCGCGCTGCCATGGCGCTCGATCAGTTGCGGGTGGTGGTCGAGGCCGACCATGACGCAGCCGAGCACGCGGTCGTCCGCTCGCGCGGCTTCGCGCACGCGGCGCAACGCAGCGACAAAACCAAGCGGGTTCAGGCAGCCGCTGTCGGCGTCGAGTTGCGACGCCGGCACGGCGGCCGCAGCCGGCGCTTCGACGGCCGGCATCGCCACGCGGTTGCGGCCGTTGCGCTTGGCGCGGTAGAGCGCCAGGTCGGCGCGCTCGATCAGCGCCGCGGTGGACTCGATCTGCGCCGACAGCAACTCCACGCCGACGCTGGCGGTAACGCGCAGGCCCGAGACCTCGCGCACGGCGGCGCCGCACTCGCGTTCGATGCGCATGCGCACGCGCTCGGCAAACTCGGCCGACGCCGCGGCGTCGAGGCCGCCGATGACGAGGCAGAACTCCTCGCCGCCCCAGCGGCACAGCAGGTCGGTGGCGCGCACCGACTCCTGCAGCTTGCGCGCCACCTCCTGGATGACGCGGTCGCCGACGCCGTGGCCGTAGGAGTCGTTGATGTTCTTGAAGTGGTCGATATCGACCATCAGGCAGGTCAGGCCGCTGCCGTTGCGCACGGCATCTCGCCACGCGCTGTCGAACGCGGCGTGGAAGGCGCGGCGGTTCAACGCACCGGTCAGCGGGTCGCGCGTGGCCAGGCGCTCCAACTCGAGGTTCTTCTGCTCGACCTCCTGCTTCGAGCTGGCCAGCGCCGTCATCGCATCGCGCAGCGCCTCGTTGGCGTGGTGCAGCGCCGACATGTCGTTGACGGTGACCATGCAGCCGCGCACCGCACCGCCGGCATCGCTGATCGGCGCGGCGTTCAACACGAGCTGGCGCTTGTCGGCGCCGTGCCCGGCCTCGAGCGCGGTGCCGGCGTTGGCGCGGCGCTCGGTCATCGCCCGCGACCACGGGTGCTGCGCCGCATCCTCGGGCAGGGCTTGCGACAGCCACGGCAGCGTGGCCAGGCTGCTGCCGGTAGGCACCTCGGCGAGCTGCGGGTGCAGCGTGCGAAAGGCCTTGTTCGACAACATCACGCGGGCCCGCGAATCGAGCACGACAACGCCCTCGGCCATGGCATCGAATGCGCCCTGCACGCGCTCGGGCACCACCGACGCCGGGTCGAGGTGCTGCAACGCACGGCGCATGTACAGGCCGAACACCAGCCAGCCGGCGACGCCGAGGAAGATCAGCATCTGCACCAGCGGCTCTTTGAAGAAGGCCAGCAGCGGGTGCGTATCGTCGGCGGCGAAAGCCATCTCGAC
>JANMHY010000290.1:0-5573 GCA_031375525.1 Burkholderiales bacterium | reverse complement strand
CGCACCGCGTCGGCAGGAAAGAACAGGTGGTAGCAGCCGCAGGCTTGGATCGAGTCGAGCATCAGCGGTGAGCCGTCCGGCGAATAGGTCAGGCGCACTATGACGCCATCGAGCGCGCCGCCGAGCAGATCGAAAGCACTCGTCACGGGCCGCTCGGGAAACCAGAGCGTGAAGACGCGCTGCTTCAAGACTTGGCCGAGGTACAGGGTCTGGGCGTCGCGCTCGAAGACGATCGGCTGCGTGGTGTCCACGTCCGGCACATCGCTGTCGCCGCGCCATGCGGGCACGCCGAAGCGGTCGAACGGCGCCAGCGCGCCGCCGCGTGTTTCGATCTCGAACAGCGGCGCATCGCTGCCACGCGGCGGCACGAAGCGCTGTAGCGGCGGCGGCGTCGTGGCCCAGCGCGCCATCGCCTTTTCGTGCCGCGTTTGCCAGGCGTTGACGCCGGCAAAGAACGGCAGCCTTGCCAGCGGGTACAAGCCGAGCGCGCGCAGCGGCGTCGCGTAGCGGTCGGGCACGGTGGCGCGGGCGAGCAGGGCCTGGCGCGCGCCAGCGTCGCTCTGCAACTGCGTGAGGCGCCGGTCGCGGCAGGCGTCGCTGCGGGCTCGTGCGGCGCTGCCGTCGGCCGCATCGGCGATCGGAAAGACCGCGCGCGGCAGGTTGGCGATCTCGACGCTGCGACCCTGCTGGTCGAGCGCTGCCGCGCGGGCGAGCCAGGCGGCGGCATCAACGCTGCTGCGCGTGGCCTCACCGAAGCGATCGACACGAAAGCCGGCAAAGCCGTCGATGCGCTCGTCCTGCGCATCGCGCACAGAGGCCGCATCGACCGCAGCGTCGAGTTGCGCGAACCAGCGCGTGCAGTCGTCGGCCGGTTCGACGACACGCGTGGCGCAGCCGCCCGCCAGCAGCGCGAGCAACAACAGCAGCGCACAACGCCAACGGCTCATGCCGTGCGAATCACCGACAAGTGCTCGGTGCCGCTTTCGGGCAGCCAGACTTCGCCGGGCCGGCCGAGGATCTGCCGGATGCCGGTGGCCTCGCGCGCGAAACCGAAGCGCTCGAATTTTTCGGTCGATGCATCGAAGCGCCAGACTGCGTTGCCGCCGAAGTCGCTGGCCCAGACGACATCGCGCTCATCGACATAGACCGCGTAGCAGCTCGGTTTGTCACCGGGCAGCTTCCATGCACGCCAGGCTTGCGCCGCGGTCTTCGCCGCCGGATCGTGCACCGAGAGCTGGCCCGAGTTCCATTCGCTGACCCAGATGCGGCCGCGGCTGTCGCTCCAGACGCGGCGCGCGCCCTGGTTCTTCGTCGGCGGCTCGACGACGATCGACTGACCCGTCTTGCGATCGATGCGGGCGATGAACGAGCCGGCGAGCGAACACCACCAAACGTCGCCTGATGGCGTGGCGCAGATGCCGTACGGCCCGCGGCCTTTCGGCGCGTCTTTCACGCTGACCACGCCGCTCTTCACGGCCAGCTTGCCGACGACGCCGCTCTGGCCGGTGAACCAGAGGTCGCCGTCACCGTCGAAGGCCGCCGTGTTGAGGTTGGCGTACGACGAGCCTTCAGGCAACGCGAAGACGCGCACCACGCGATCGGGCCAGCCGACGCGCACGATCGCGTTTTGCCCACCATCGGTGAGCCACGCGGCGCCGTCCGGGCCTTGGATCACGCCGTGCGGCGAGGAACCGCGGCCGAGCGCGACCAGCTCCGTGCGCCCGCTTTTCGGATCGAACCAGCCGAGGTGGCCGCTGCGCTGCGCGCTGAACCAGACGCCGCCGTCGGGCGCCGGCGCCGCGTCGTGAATGCCGGTGCGCGACGGTGTGGCCAGCGGCCACGATTGCAGACGTGCCGGCTGCGCCAACGCAGGACTGCACAGCGCGCCGATCGCGCCCAGCGCTTCGCGGCGGGTGGTGATCAAACAAGTCATCGCGGTCTCCTCGTCAACGTGAGTCCCATTTTGCGTGCGTGCCCGATACTGTGCCCATGAGTCAAGACCTCGAACGCAACAAGGCCAGCGCCCAGGCCTTCTACGAGCTGATGTTCAACCAGTGCAAGCCGGCCGAAGCGATCGAGCGCTACGCCGGCGCGAGCTACACGCAGCACAACCCGCATGTCGCCGACGGCAGGCAGGCCTTCATCGACTACTTCGAGAAGATGGCGCGCGAGTACCCGGGCAAGCGCGTGCAGGTCAAACGCGCCGTCGCCGAGGGCGACCTCGTCGTGCTGCATTGTCATCAGGAGTGGCCGACCGACAAGGACCGCGATTGGGCCGGCATCGACATCTTCCGCTTCGATGAGGCGGGCCGCATCGTCGAACACTGGGACGTGCTGCAGGTGGTGCCGAAGACAGCCGCCCACGGCAACGGCATGTTCTGAGCACGATGGACACGCCCCGGTTCGTGCCGCTGCTGCGCCTGGCCGTCGAGGTCGGCGAGATCGTCTCGCTGGGGCCCACACCGACCGGCGAGCGCCGTGTGGTCGCCATCAGCGGCGGCAGCTTCGACAGCGCCGAAGGCTGGCGTGGCAAGGTATTGCCCGGCGGCGCCGACTGGCAACTGCTGCGCAGCGACGGCGTGCTCGAAGTCGATGCGCGGTATGTGCTGCAAGATGAAAGTGGCGCCCGTGTGCAGGTCGTCAGCCAAGGCCTGCGACACGGCCCGCCCGAGGTGATCGCGGCGCTGGCGCGCGGCGAGGCGGTCGATCCGTCGCAGTACTACTTTCGCACCGCAATGCGCTTCGAAGCGGCCTCTGAAGCGTTGGCGCACCTGAACCACGTCGTCGCCGTCGGCATCGGTGCGCGAGACGCGCGGCTGGTGCGGCTCGACGTGTTCGCGCTGACCTGATTCACGGCAACGGCACGGCAGCGGCCGGCGCAGGCAGCAGGTGCGCGATCGAGTTGGCGTAATAGCGCAGCAGCGGCGCTTCTTCGGCACGCGCGCGGTACAGGCCGTTCGATTCTTCGACCAGATGTCGCAGCGTCAGCATGCGCAGGCCCGCGCTGACGGCATAGTCCCAGTCGCCGCGCGGCAGGTACAGGTGCGCGTCGGCCGCCTGCAGGCGCTGCACCAGCGCGGCGACGGCGGACTTCAGTTCGAGCTCGTCGATCGCGCGTTCGCTTTGTGCGAGCAGCACCGTCGCCACTAGCGGTACCGGCAGCACCGGAATCAATCGGCCGACCTGGCCCATCAGGTGGTGGCCGAGCGCTGCGACTTCAATCTGGCGCTGCTCGCGCGGCAGGTGGTCGAAGTCGATGCCGCGCGCCGCCGCCCAGTCGCGCACGGAGACCGGCGTGCCGAAGTTGACGCAGGCGTAGCCCAGGCGGTGCCAGCGGCTGCGCAGCAGCAGCCAAAGTTGATCGCCGACGAAGCGCAGCGTGCGCGCCAGCGCACGCCAGCCGCCGGGCTGCGTCGCCTTGGAATCGCCGGCCAGCAACTGCGTGCGGTCTTCGAGCACGCGGTCGTAGTTCAGGCCGAGCGGCACGAACACGAGGTCGCGCTCGCCGTGGGTGTGGAAGCCGCGCAGCATGTAATCGAGCACGCCGAAGCGCGGCGCACCGAGCGCGCCGTCGCGCGTCAGCCGGCCCTCGGGGTACACCGCCTGCGTCACGCCGGCTTCGGTGGCCATGGCGATGTAGCGTTCGAGCACACGCCGGTACAGATCGTCCTTCGAATTGCGGCGCACGAAGTACGCGCCCATCGCGCGGATCAGGTGCCGCAGGCCCCACGTCCGCGCCCACTCGCCGACGGCGTAGGACAGCGCGGCGCGTTCGGCAGCGAGGTACGACGCGATGATGTAGTCCATGTTGCTGCGGTGGTTCATGACGAACACCACCGTGGCCTGCTCGGGAATCGCGTTCAGCCCGGCGTCGTCGGTGTAGCCGATGCGCACGCGGTAGAGAAAGCGCGACAGCGTCTTGCCGGCCCAGTAGCCGATGCGGAAGTACATGTAGGCGTTGAACGCGGGCACGATCTCGCGTGCGTAGCGCTGCACCTGACCCTGTGCCACTTCACGCGGCATGCCGCGCGCGTCGGCGAAGGCCTGCGCCGCCTGCTGCACCTTGTCGTCGAAGATCAGGCGGTCGATCAGGGCTTGGCGGCGCACCTGCTGGAACGGCCGGATGCCGATCTTCAAGCGCCGGCCGACGTCGTCGAGCACGCGGTTGGCGCGGCTCTTGATGAACCAGCGCATGCTGGGCATGAGCAGCCGGTCGAGCAGCGCCCACAGGGCGAGCAGCCCAGCCACCACAACCAGCCACAGCGGCAACGTGACGGTGCTGCTTCCCATGCGCCTCCTCGGCCCTTCGGTAAGGCGATGCTAGGGCATGTTCACGCGATCTCTTGCGCGGCCACACCGTCGGCGTAGCATGGGCTCGTCATCGCCCAGCGAACGGCCCTGTTGCCCGCCGCCCCCGGCACCGCCGCGGTTCTCGCGGTACCGCTCGCGTTCACGGACTGCCCCGGCCGGCATCCACTGCCCGGTGACGGCGGGCGTGCACGGAGGCGGCACGAACCCGGTCGCTGTTGACGCCTCCACGGCACTTTCGACAGGAGCAAGAGATGATCACCTACGTGAGCCTGGTCAATTTCACCGAGAAGGGCATTGCCGGCGTCAAGGACACCACCAAGCGCGCCGCCGCCGCGAAGGAGGTGGCAGGGCGTTTCGGCGTGACGATGCGCGACATCTACTGGACGCTGGGGGCGTTCGACCTGGTGTGCGTTCTGGAAGCCAAGGACGAAGCGTCGCTGACGGCATTCAACCTCGCGCTGGCAACGCAGGGCAACGTGCGCACGCAGTCGCTGCGCGCGTTCAACGCCGCCGAGATGGATCAGGTGCTGGCCAAGCTGCCCTGAACGTTCGCTTGGAGCAGATGCGTTGCCGCTGCGCGCAGCGCATCTGCATTGCCGTCGGCCAGAGCGACAGCCTGTGCCGAGGCCATGCCGGCGAAGTTGCGCGACATCGAGCGCAGGTACAGCGGGTCGTAGTGCTGCTGCATCAGCTCGGCGAAGACCTGCGGCCATTGGCCCGCGCGCGCCAGCGCCTGCCAGCGCGCGATGGTTTCCTTGCCGCGCAGCTCGGCGAGCGTGGTCATGTGCTCGCAAAAGCGTTCGACCTGCTGCGCGAAAAAGCCGTACTCCTCGAGCAGCAGTTGCACGCGCGCGGCGTCGGGCATCTCGACCATGACGACGCGGCCGTCGGCGCGCATGCGCGACAACAGCGCTTCGGGCACGGCCAGCGCGCCGATCTTGCGGCTCTCGCTTTCGACGAAGACCGGGCGCGCCGGATCGAAACCGTGCAGCGCATGCCAGACCGCTGTGTCGAAGGCTTTCTGTGTCGGCTGCGGGTCGTGCTCCAACCCGCCGAGCACGCTGCCGCGGTGCTTGGCCAGCGCTTCGAGGTCGAGCACCTGAGCGCCTTGTTCGGCGAGTGATTGCAGCAGCCGCGTCTTGCCGCTGCCGGTGCGCCCGGCGATGACGGTGAAGCCGATACGCGCGGGCAGGGTCTCGAGTTGCACTCGCACCTGTTCACGAAAGGCCTTGTAGCCGCCTTGCAGGACATGCGTGCGAAAG
>JANMHY010000198.1:0-4602 GCA_031375525.1 Burkholderiales bacterium | reverse complement strand
GAAGCTCGGCACGCCGGGGCCGTTCACCTTCATCCTGCAGGCCACCAAGGAAGTGCCGCGGCGTGTCAGCCACCCGCAGCGGCGCACGATCGGCCTGCGCGTGCCCGACCACCGCACCACACAAGCGCTGCTCGAAGAGTTCGGCCAGCCGCTGCTGGCGACGACGCTGATCGCGCCCGGCGAGAGCGAGCCGATGAACGAGCCGCAGGCGATCCGCGCGCGCTTTCAGAAATCGCTGCAAGCCGTGGTCGATGCCGGCGCGTGCCCGATGCAGCCGACGACGGTGATCGATCTCACCGGCGCCGAGCCCGTGCTCGTGCGACACGGCCGCGGCGACCCGGCGGCACTGGGTTTGCAGCCCCACGAGTGATCGCGCCCGTTGTGGCGAGCAGCCCACGCCAGTCGTGACAAGCGCGCCGCAGCGCGTTGTCCGCCCCCCAGGTTCGAGTGGCCGCCGCCAACTGCGATGGCGGGGTCGCTCGTCGAGCGCCGCTACCAGGACGCTGCGACGCGGCCACGGCCTTCGTGCGCCTGTGGCTGCCGCAGTGAGCGTGAGCGGCGCTACACCGCCGCGGTGACGACGATCTCGACCTTCCACTCCGCCTTGCCCAGGCGGGCCTGTACGGTGGCCCGCGGCGGCGTGTGACCGGGCACGACCCAGGCGTCCCAGACCGCATTCATCGCCGCGAACTCGGCCATGTCGGCGACGAAAATCTGCGTCATCAGGATCTTCGACTTGTCGCTGCCGGCGCGCGCCAGCAGCGCATCGATCGCGGCCAGCACCTGACGCGTCTGCCCCGTCATGTCCTGCCGCGCATCGCCAGGCACTTGCCCGGCCAGATGAACGACGCCGTTGTGCACGGCCATTTCCGACAGCCGCGCGCCGACGTCGAAGCGTTGAATTTCACTCATGATGTTTTCGCTTTCTGCCCGATCTTCGACTCGGTGCCGGCCAAGAGTTTTTTGATGTTGCCCTGGTGCCGCCAGACCAGCAGCGCGCACATCACCGCGATCGCCAACGCAAACGCGCCGCCGCCCCAGATCAACACCTGATAGAACAACGCGAACACCGCGGCCACCAGTGAGGCCAGCGACGAGTAGCGGAAGAAGGCCGCGATCAACGCCCACGACACCACCGTAGCCACGCCGAGCAACGGGTTGAAGCCGAACAGCACGCCGGCCGCGGTGGCCACGCCCTTGCCGCCGTGGAACTTGAAAAACACGGGCCAGAGGTGACCGAGAAACGCGGCCAGCCCAGTGAGCGCGATCGTCGTCTCGCCCCATCCGTAGCGCTCGGCCAGCAGCACCGCGGCGAACACCGGCACGAAGCCTTTGAGCGCATCGAGCGCCAGCGTGGCGATGGCCGCGGCCTTGTTGCCCGTGCGCAGCACGTTGGTCGCGCCGGGGTTGCCCGAGCCATAGCTGCGCGGATCGGCCAGGCCCATGCCGCGACTGACGATGACGGCGAACGACAGCGAGCCGACGAGGTAGCCGGCGAGCACCATCAGCGCGGGAGGCAACAGATCCATGCGAGAAGTTTAGAGCGCGCAATTGACAGGTTTCGCACCGAGCACGTCGGTCAAAACCCTCGGCTCGATGCCGACGAGAAAACCGCGCCGCCCGCCGTTGATGCAGATGCGCGGCAACTCGAGGATGCTGGCCTCGAAGACCACCGGCACACCGGCGCGCTTGATACCGAACGGCGACGTGCCGCCGATCAGGTAGCCGCTGTGGCGCTGCGCGACCTCGGGCTTGCAGGGCTCGACGCTCTTCAATTGAAGCGCACGCGCCAGGTTCTTCGTGCTGACCTGCTTGTCGCCGTGCATCAGCACGACCAGCGGCTGCGAGCGTTCGTCCTGCATCACCAGCGTCTTGATGACGGCGTGTTCATCGACGCCGAGCTGGCGCGCCGACGCCGTCGTGCCACCATGTTCGATGTAGTCGTAGAGGTGCTCGGTGAAGGTCACGCCGTGCGATCGCAGCCACTGCGTCGCCGGTGTCTCACCCGCATGTGGTGTCTTTCTCGCCATGGTCGAATGCTGCCATGACGTTGAGCCTCGCAAATCTCGAACTGGCCTGGGCACGCCAGATCAAATGGTGCGCCGACAACGGCTCGCCGTTCACTGCGCGCGTGCTCGACGCGGCGTGGGCCGACCGCCAGCGGGGCGGTGCGCTGGCTGAGTTGCTGCCGGACTGGCCCGGCGATGCCGGCGCCGATGCCGTGCCGCTGCGCCTGGCCGGCGCGCTGCATGCGCTTGCACTGTCGGGCCGCGACGGCGAACTCGCAGCGCTGTACCCGCCGCGGCAGGAGCACGGCGATGTCGCACAGGCGGTGGCGGGCGCGATGGCGCGCCATCGCGACACGATCGCCCCGTACCTCGCCGTGGCGCCGCAAACCAACGAGATCGGCCGCAGCGCCGTGCTGCTGCCGGGCTTCGCCGCCATCGCGCACGCCACCGGCCTGCCACTGGCGATGTTCGAGATCGGCGCCAGCGCGGGCCTGAACCAGCTCTGGCATCACTACCGCTATCTGCTCGGCGACGTGACGTGGGGTGATCCGGGCAGCGCAGTTCTGATCCGCACCGACTGGCAAGGCACGATGCCCGTCCTGCCCGAGCGCATCGACGTCGCCAGCCACGCCGCCTGCGATGTCTCGCCGATCGACTTGCACAGCGACGGCGCCGCGCTGCGCTTGATGTCCTACGTCTGGCCCGACCAGCGCGAGCGGCTCGACCGCCTGCGCGCCGCGATCGCGCTCGCGCAGCGCTTGCAGATCCGCGTCGAGGCCGCCGACGCGCTGACCTGGGCGCAAGACGCGCTGGCCACACAACGCCCGGGCTGCGCCACCGTGCTCTACCACTCGGTGATGTGGCAGTACATGCCCGAGCCGACACGCAACGGCTTGCGCGGCCTGATCGAAGCCACCGGCTCGCACGCGACGCGCGCCGCGCCGCTGGCGTGGCTGGCCTTCGAGTCGCCTGAGAGCGACGCGCGCATGCTGCTGACGCTGACGCTGTGGCCCGGCGGCGAGCGCCGCGTGCTCGCCGAGGCGCACCCGCATGGACAGTGGGTGCGCTGGCTGGGGTGAGGCGTGGCTTCTCAGCCACTCATATCAGTTGCTCCACCGCGCTGCGCGCGACCCGCGACGCATGAAACGGATGTGTAATTCGAGTGCGGCGTCCGGCAAAGAGGTCGGTTCGTACTTGGTGTCTCGAACCCGTATATCAGTTGGACCCGCGGCCTCACGAGCACCCCGCACTGTCGCCAAGGGCTTCGCGCCCCCGAGCACGCATTTCAGACTTCGATGACGTGGGCCGCACGCCGATGTCGCCGCAATACGCTGGCAACTATGGAGGCGATCATGCAAGTCATCTATCCGCGTTGCGCGGGGTTGGACGTGCACAAGCAGACGGTCGTGGCCTGCGTGCGCATCGCCCGCGATGGTGCGCCGTTGCAGGAAGTGCGCACCTTCGACACGACGACCTCGGGGCTGCTGGCCCTGGCCGATTGGCTCGACTCCTTCGGCGTCGAGCATGTCGGCATGGAGGCCACCGGCGTGTACTGGAAGCCGGTGTGGCATGTCCTCGAAGCTCACTTCGAGCTGGTGCTGGCCAACGCCGCGCATGTGAAGAACGTGCCCGGCCGCAAGACCGATGTCAACGACGCCATGTGGCTGGCCGATCTGCTGGCCCACGGCCTGATCCGCGCCAGCTTCGTGCCGCCGACGGCCGTGCAGGAGTTGCGCACGCTCACACGCACCCGCAAGCAGTTCGTGCGCGAGCGCGCCGCTCACGTCCAGCGCATCGACAAGGTGCTCGAGGACGCCAACCTCAAGCTCAGCGTCGTGCTCAGCGACATCATGGGCAAAAGCGGGCGCGCGGTGCTGCAGGCCATCATCGACGGGCACGATGATCCCGAATACCTGGTTTCGTGCATCGGCCGCGTCAAGGCCAGCCGCGCCGAGTTGCTCGAAGCTCTGCGCGGTCGCGTCAGCGCGCACCACCGCTTCATGCTCAAGCTGCACCTGGGCCATATCGACGCATTGGACAAGGCCGTCGCCGACATCGAGAGTGAGGTGGGCCTCGGGCTCGAACCGTTTCGCCAAGCCGCCAAGCTGCTGAGCACGATGCCGGGTCTGAGCGCAGTCAGCGCCAACGTGGTCGTGGCCGAGATCGGCATCGACATGTCGCGCTTCGCCACACCCGCGCATTTGCTGTCCTGGGCCTGCATGTGCCCGCGCAACGACGAGAGCGCGGGCAAGCGCCGCAGCACCCGCCTGCGCCGCGGCGGCAAATGGCTCAAGACCACGTTGGTGCAAGCCGCCTGGGCAGCCATCAAGGTCAAGGGCAGCTACTTGCAGGCGCAGTTCCACCGCCTGCGCGCCCGGCGCGGCGCCAAGAAGGCCATCATCGCCGTGGCCGCCTCGATGCTCACCGCAGCGTGGCACATGCTGCGCGACGGCACCGAGTGGCATGACTTGGGCGCAGCCCACTTCGATCGCGCCGACGCCCACAAAACTGCCGCACGCCTTATTCGCAGACTCCAGCAGATCGGCTATACCGTCCAGGCCACACCAGCTTGACGAGTGAAGTTTCATTTCAG
>JANMHY010000194.1:0-1727 GCA_031375525.1 Burkholderiales bacterium | reverse complement strand
GGCGCGGTCTGGCCACGCGCGGCCACCGCGACCTGGCCACGCTGCCGCTGTGGGCCGCTGTCGCGCTCGGCGGCGCGCTGCTGCTGGCGCTGTGGCTCGCGCTCAACGCGCGGCTCGACGCGCGCACGCGCCCGGTGTTCGCACGCATCGCCGCGATGCCGGCCGCACTGCAAGGCAGCGCCGCCGCAGCGGCCACACGGCCGCGGCTGGCCGCCGTGCTGCCGGCCGAGACGCAGATCGAGGTCCGCGACGACGCACAGCGCTCGCTGATCACGCTGCCAGCCGACAGCCTCTTCGTTGCCGACAGCGCGCGCCTCGATGCGCACGCCGACGCGCTCCTGGCACGCGTGGCGCAGGCGCTGGGCAGCGCGCTCGCGCAAGGCGGCGAGATAGCCGTCATCGGCCACGGCGACGACGCCGCGCCGGCGTCGCTGCAGTTCCCCACCGGCTGGCACTTGACGCGAGCGCGCGCGCAGGCGGTGGCCGACGCG
The DNA here is from genome assembly GCA_031375525.1 of Burkholderiales bacterium. Taxonomy (GTDB): domain Bacteria; phylum Pseudomonadota; class Gammaproteobacteria; order Burkholderiales; family Burkholderiaceae_C; genus CADEEN01. The sequence goes on along the minus strand of JANMHY010000194.1, from coordinate 1,236 downwards.
CTGGGGGCGCGCCGTGTGGCGCCGGTGCGCGCCGAGGGCCGCGCCGAGTTCGAACCGCGCGCGCCCAACACCACACCGGCCGGCCGCGCGCAGAACCGCCGCATCGAGATCGAACTGCGGCTGACCCGGCCCGAGGAAACACAGCAATGAAGACTGCACTGCAACGCACCGACTGGCGCGTGCTCGCCAGCGCGCTCGGCATCGCCGCGGCCGCCGTGCTGGTGTGGTTTCTCGCACCGCTGATCGACATTGCGGGCAACGCGCCGCTGACAGCGCCGCACGCCCGCCTGTTCGCCGTCGCCGCCGTGCTCGCGTTGGCCAGCGCGGTCCTGCTCGCGCAACGCACGCTGGCCCTCCGCCGCAACCGCCGCTTCCTGGCGCAGCTTGCGCCGAGCGATCCGGGGCAGCGCGAAGTCGCCTTCCTCGGCAAGCGCTTCGGCCAGGCGCTGCAGCAATTGCGCAGCCTGCACCTGGCGCGCCGCGGCGGCGCGCGCTGGCTCGGCGCGCTGCTCGGCCGGCCGCTGGTGCACGAGCTACCGTGGTACGTGATCATCGGCGCGCCGGGTGCGGGCAAGACCACCGTGCTGCTCAACTCCGGGCTGCACTTTCCACTTGCCGAAGGGCCGGGCGACGAATCCGTGCGCGTACCCATTCGAGGTGTGGGCGGCACGCGCAACTGCGACTGGTGGTTCGCCTCCGAAGCCGTGCTGATCGACACCGCCGGCCGCTACACCACGCAAGACAGCGACCGCGAGGCCGACCGCACCGCCTGGTTGGGCTTTCTCGACCTGCTGCGCCGCCACCGGCCGCGCTGCCCGATCAACGGCGTGCTGCTGACCTTGAGCGCGAGCGATCTGCTGCAGACCACGCCCGAGCGTGCAGCCGCGCACGCCAGCGACTTGCGGCAGCGCCTGGACGAGATCACGGCGCGCCTGGGCATCGCCGTGCCGGTGTACGTGCTCGTCACCAAGACCGACCTGCTGCCCGGCTTCACCGAATTCTTCGCCGACTTTGACGCCCACGTGCGCTCGCAGGTCTGGGGCGCGACGCTGCCGCGCGGCGCCGGCGCAGCGCAGTGGCGCGCCGAGATGGACGCGCTCGAAGCGCGGCTTCACGAGCAGATGCAGGAAGACCTGGGCAACGAGCGCGGCAGCCGGCGCAGCGCCGCCATCCACGCCTTCCCGTCGCAGTGGCGGCAGCTCAACCGCTCGGCGCTCGAGTTGCTGCACGCCGTGG
>JANMHY010000176.1:0-2338 GCA_031375525.1 Burkholderiales bacterium | reverse complement strand
GCCAGTGACGGCGCGGCCCGCCGGGCCAGCCATGAATCCCAAGGAACGCGCCATGCCGCACCGCATTCAAATCACGCCGCACGAAGCCCTGCAACGCACCATCGAGCACCGCGAAATCTTCCATGACGAAATGCTGCATGTCGTGCGCCTGAGCATGGGCGGCGAGCTCTCACCGGTGATGATGGCCGCGCTTATCACCGGCTTGCGTGTCAAGAAGGAAACCATTGGCGAGATCACCGCCGCCGCGCAGGTGATGCGCGAGTTCGCGACCAAGGTCGAGGTGGCCGACAAAACCCATCTGGTGGACATCGTCGGCACCGGTGGCGACGGTTCGCACACCTTCAACATCTCCACCTGTTCGATGTTCGTTGCCGCCGCCGCCGGAGCGCGCGTCAGCAAACACGGCAACCGCAGCGTGAGCAGCAAAACGGGCAGCGCCGATGTGCTGGAAAGCCTGGGCGTGAACATCAACCTCAAGCCCGAGGCGATAGCGCGCTGCATCGCGCAGGTGGGCATCGGCTTCATGTTCGCGCCGAACCACCATCCAGCCATGAAGAACGTGGCGCCGGTGCGCAAGGAGCTGGGCGTGCGCACCATCTTCAACATCCTGGGGCCGCTGACCAACGCGGCCGGCGCGCCGAACCAGCTGCTTGGCGTGTTCCACCCCGATCTGGTCGGCATCCAGGTGCGCGTGCTGCAGCGGCTGGGCAGCGAGCACGTGATGGTGGTCTATGGCATGAACGGCATGGACGAGATTTCGCTGTCGGGCGAGACGCTCGTCGGCGAACTGGTGAACGGCGAGGTGCGCGAGTACGCCGTGCACCCGAGCGACTTCGGCCTGCCGGTCTACGACTCGCGGGTGCTGAAGGTCGCGAACAAGGACGAGTCGGTGGCCTGCATCCGGCGCGCGCTGGCCAACGAAGAAGGGCCGGTGCGCGACGTCGTGCTGCTGAATGCCGGCGCCGCGCTGTACTGCGCCGGTGTGTCGACGTCGGTTGCCGACGGCGTGAAGCGGGCCCGCGAGGCGGTGGCGGCCGGCCGCGCGTTGGCCAAGCTGGAGCAGTTCGTGGCGGTGACGCAGAAGCTGAAGGCAGCCTGAGGCGGCCATGTCGGACATCCTGGAGAAGATCGTCGAGGTCAAGCGCGACGAGGTCGCCGCCGGCCGCAAGGCGCGCAGCTTGAGCAGTTGGCGCGAAGAAGCCGAGTCACGCCGCGATGCCGGCGACCTGCGCGACTTCGTGGCGGCACTGCGCCGCAAGGCGGCTGCCAGCAAGCCGGCCGTGATCGCCGAAGTGAAGAAGGCCAGCCCGAGCAAGGGCGTGCTGCGCGAGCACTTCGTGCCGCAGGCCATCGCCGAGAGCTACGCCACGCACGGTGCGGCCTGCCTGAGCGTGCTGACCGACCAGCGCTTCTTCCAGGGCTCGAGCGCTTTCCTTCAGCAAGCGCGCGCAGCCTGCCCGCTGCCGGTGCTGCGCAAGGACTTCATGGTCGATGAGTTCCAGGTCTTCGAGGCGCGCGCGATCGGCGCCGACTGCATCCTGTTGATCGTGGCCTGCCTGGACGATGCGCGCATGGTCGACCTGGAAGCCTGCGCATCGGCACTCGGCATGGCGGTGCTGGTGGAAGTGCACGACCGCGCCGAGCTCGACCGGGCGTTGCGTTTGAAGACGCCGCTGGTGGGCATCAACAACCGCAACCTGAAGACCTTCGAGGTGACGCTCGATACGACGATCGATCTGTTGCCGCGGGTGCCGGGCGACCGCTTCCTGATCACCGAGTCGGGGGTACTCGTTCGGGCCGACGTCGACAGGCTGCAGCGCGAAGGCGTCAACAGTTTCCTCGTCGGTGAGGCTTTCATGCGCGCCCCCGACCCGGGGCGCGCGCTGGCCGAGCTGTTCGGTTGAGTCCACCGAACCGGCTGTCGCGGCCGCTGGCCGAGCAGGTCGGCGCGATCCACACCGACTGGCGGCCGCTGGTCGATGCCTTTGCCGCCACCGGCGCCGGCCGTGCACTGTTCGCCGCGGTGGATGCGCGGGTTCAGGGCGGCGCGTTGGTCTACCCCGACCGCGTATTCCGCGCGTTGGAGATCACCGCGCTGGCCAAGACCCGCGTCGTGATCCTGGGTCAGGACCCGTATCACGGCGCCGGCCAGGCCGAGGGACTTGCGTTCTCGGTGGCGGCTGGGCAACGGTTGCCACCGTCCTTGCGCAACATCTTCGAAGAGTGCCGGCGTGACCTGGGTCTGCAGATGCCCGCCTCGGGCTCGCTGCTGCGCTGGGCCGAGCGCGGCGTGCTGCTGCTGAACACCACACTGACCGTCGAAGAAGGCCAACCCGGA
>JANMHY010000282.1:0-4001 GCA_031375525.1 Burkholderiales bacterium | reverse complement strand
GTCGGTTCGCACCGGCCGCCGCGAAGCCATCACGAAACCCCACTCGCCGAAGCTCGGCACATGCGCGTGGTACGGCGTGGCGGTGAGGCCCACGTCTTCGATCGTCGCCACCACCGTCCAGAAACTGCGCCGCGCGATCAGCGGCGACGTGGTCTGCACGACGGCATGGCCACTGACCGCGAGGTGTTGATCGACCAGGCGATAAAACGTCGTGCTGTAGAGCTTGCCGATCGAGAAGTTGGTCGGGTCGGGGAAGTCGATGACGATGACGTCGAAGACCTCGCGGTTCGCATCGAGCCAGGTGAAGGCGTCGGCGTTGACCGCCGTCAGCTTCGGCGACGACAGTGCGTTGCCGTTCAACGCCGCCAGCAGCGGCTTGTCGCGGAACAGCTGCGTCATGTGCGGATCGAGTTCGACCAGCGTCACGCGCTCGACGCTCGGGTGCTTGAGCACCTCGCGCACCGCCATGCCGTCGCCGCCGCCGAGCACGAGCACGTTCCTCGGTGCGCCGTGGGCGAGCATCGCCGGGTGCACGAGTGCTTCGTGATAACGGTACTCGTCGCGCGAGTGGAACTGCAGGTTGCCGTTGAGGAACAGGCGCACGCCGGCGGGGCCGGAGGTGACGACGATGCGCTGGTAGTCACTCGACTCGCGCACGATCACGTTGTCGCCGTAGAAGCGGTCCTCGGCCCAGGTAGTGATGCGCTCGGCGCCGAACATCGCACCGGCCAGCGACGCGATCACCGCCAACGTGGTCGCCGCTTGCGAGCGCCAGCGCCGCAATTCGGCGCGAAAGACGAACAACGTCCAAGCGGCGACGAGCGCATTGAGCAGTCCGAAGAACATGCCTGTGCGCAGCAGGCCCAGGTGCGGCACCAGCAGCAGCGGGAAGGCGACGGCGACGACGAGCGCGCCGAGGTAGTCGAAGGTCAGCACCTGCGAGACCAGCTCCTTCAACGCATAGCGCTCGCTGAAGTGGCGCTTCAAGATGCGCATGACCAGCGGAATCTCGAGGCCGACGAGCATGCCGACGACGAGCACCAGCGCATACAGCAGCACGCGAAAGGCGCCGATGCCCGACACCGGCAGGCTGCCATGTGCAACGAACAGCGCGGCCGGCATCAAGCCGCCGACCACGGCCAGCAGCAACTCGATTTTCAGAAACTGCGCGACCAGCTGGCGCTCGATCAGCCGCGACAACCAGGAGCCGATGCCCATCGCGAACAAATAAACGCCGATGACGGTGGAGAACTGCAAGACCGAGTCGCCGAGCAGGTAGCTCGCCAGCGCGCCGGCGGCGAGTTCATAGACGAGCCCGCACGCCGCGACGACGAAGACGGCTGCCAGAAGCGCGACTTCGCCCGGCGCGATGCGCGCCGCGGGCTGCGGTAAGACCGCGTTCATGTCGCTAGCCGTGAATGGCTGCCGACACGATCAAGCCGATCGAGATGCACATCGATGCAACGACGATCGCCAGCGCTAGGTTCTTCTTCTCGCAGATCTCTTCCCACAGTTTGTACGGCGTGACCTTGTCGATGATGACGAAGCTGAGCCAGAAGACCAGCACGCCGATCAGCGCATAGACGATCGAGCCGAAGACCGCTGCGGGCTTGAGCCATTCGAGTCCCATCATGTTGATGCTCCTTGTTGAAGTGAATGTGATGCGGCGCTACTTGTGGCCGCCGCCGCTGGACCAACCGCCATACGAACCGCCGCTGCGCACGCCGCCGCTGCCGCCGCGTTTGCACTGCTGGTACTCGGCGCTCGATGCGCCGAAGGTGCTCTTCGCGTCCGCGCAATCGTCGCTGCAGGCGTCCATGATGAACAGCAGCACGAACAGCGCGACGAAGATCCAGACGACTCTCGAGGTGCCGAGAAAGCTCGGCTTGGCCAGCATGTTCGTCAGCGCCGCGCTGTCGGTGGGAAAGCCCGGGCTGGAAGCGATCGGCACGCCGAAGCCCTTGGCCAGCACGGCGGCGTCGATGGCTTCGCCGGCCGACCACGTCACTTCATTGCCGGTCTGCTCGCGCGACAGGCGCTTGCGCCCGGCGTCGTAGTCGGTGACGAGCGCTCGTTCGCCCTGCTGCACGCGCCAGTAGAACTCGCCCTGGACCCAGGTCACCTTGGCCGTGTAGCCGTAGCGCTTGCGGTAGGTGTTGCCTTGCCATTGCGCCTCGTCGCCGCGCACCTGCGGCGCGCCGGTGATCGGCCGCACATAGCTCCAGCCGTCTTCGGCATCGACGACGAAGGCGAAGCCCGCCTTCTGGTTGTAGAGCAGGTACTCGCGCCAGTAGGTTGTTTCGTCGTCGCTGTCTTGCGGCATGTCGCAGCGCTCGACCATGCCGACGACGGTCCATGGCAGCGGACCGCCGCGGCCGAACGCCAGCGTGGCTGTCGAACCGAGCGGTAGCGTCGGCTCGGCGCCCTCGTGCCCCGAGTTGTTCTGCTGGTAGTGCGCGAGTGCGCCGCCGACCTTCTGCGACACATCGACCACCGACTTGCATTGGTGGCAGGCGATCGACTGCGTGCTCGCCAGCTTGATCTCGAGCGAGGTGCCGCAACTCGGGCACTCGATGCTGCGCGCGCCAAGCGTTTTCTCGGTGGTCTCGCGCAAGCCGGAGAGCGCCAGGTCGGCGAGCAAGACGCCGCGGCCCACCGACCACTGCACCGTGCCCGGCGCGCTGTAGTCGAGCGTGCCGACCTCGTCTTGCGCATTGCGCAGGTCAGCGACGACGAAAGCGCCTTGCAGGCGCGGCGCCGAGGGCAGCTCGCCTTGCGCTGCGATCAGCCGTGCCGTGTTGACGGCGGCAACGTCCCAGGCCCGGCCGGCGACCGTGCGGCGTTCACCGGCCCGCAGTTCCTCGACAACCGGCGGCGTCTCGTCGAGCGTGGCATCGAAGCTGAAGACGTACGCGCCGTTGTCTTCGCTCAGCCAGCCGCTGCGAGCGTTGTCGAACAGCGCATGCCACTCGTTCCACGTGCCGCCGTCGTAGCCGTACTGCAGGCGGCCGACGAGCGTGAACGCCACGCCCTGGAACGTGCCCGCGGCGCCGAGCTGCAACGGCGAATGGTCGTCGAACAACTCCGACGAAACACCGATGCGCTGCAACGCGTCGCCGTCGCGCACCAGCGTGCTGCGGCAGAAGCTGCAGACCGCGCTGGCCGACGCGGCCGAGCGGAACTCGACCGGCGCGCCGCAACTCGGGCACGCAGCGCGGTACGCCCGCTGGGGCGAGTTGGTCGCCAAGCTAGACGAGTTTCTTCAGCAACTCGGCCTTCTTGCTGTTGAACTCGTCGTCGGTCAGGATGCCCTTGCTCTTCAGCTCGGCAAGCTTTTCGATCGTGGCCATGACCGCGTCGGGCTTGACGCCAGCAACGGCCGAGGCTGCAGCCGCTGCGGCGCCGCCGCCTTGCAGCCCCTGGTTCAACTGCTGCGCCATCACCTGGCCGAGCGCGACACCGGCGCCCAGGCCCATCGCATCACCAACCACACCGCCGCCGCCCGCAGCCGCACCCTTGGCGAATTCGGGAATCGCCTGGCCGGTCTGGTACTGCATGAACTTGCCCATGTCGTTGCCGACCATGCCCATGCCGATCTTCTGGTCGAGGATCTTCTGCAGTTCCTCGGGCAGCGACACGTTTTGCACCGTCACCGTTTCGAGCGCGAGGCCGATCTTGGTGAACGCCGGGCCTGTGACCTCGCGCAACTGCTGCGCGAACTCGACCTGGTTGGCGGCGAGGTCGAGAAACGGCACGCCACTGGCCGCCACCGCGTCGCTGATGTGCTGCAGCATCAGGCCACGCAGTTGGCCGTCGAGGTCCTCGACGCTGTAGCGGTCGCGCGTGCCCGAGATCTCGGTGTGGAACAGCTTCGGATCGGCGATGCGGTAGGCATAGTTGCCGAAGGCGCGCAGGCGCACGGCGCCGAAATCCTTGTCGCGGATCGTCACCGGCTGCGTCGTGCCCCAGCGGCGGTCGATCTGCTGGCGCGTGCTGAAGAA
>JANMHY010000090.1:0-3129 GCA_031375525.1 Burkholderiales bacterium | reverse complement strand
CCTGGGCCGTCCGATCATCGACAACTACTGGCAAACCGAAACTGGCTGGCCGATCCTCTCCGTGTGCAACGGCATCGAGAAGACGCCGAGCAAGTTCGGCTCGCCGGGCAAGCCGGTGTACGGCTTCGATGTGAAGCTGCTCGACGAAAACACCGGCGAAGAGTTGAAAGGCGCGAATCAGAAAGGCGTTGTCGCGATCGCCGGCCCGCTGCCGCCGGGCTGCATGCAGACCGTGTGGCGCGACGACGCGCGCTTCGTCAGCACGTATTGGAAGAGCATCCCCGGCCAGCAGGTCTATTCGACCTTCGACTGGGGCATCCGCGACGAAGACGGCTACTTCTTCATCCTCGGCCGCACCGACGATGTGATCAACGTGGCAGGACACCGCCTGGGCACGCGCGAGATCGAGGAGAGCATCTCGAGCCACCCCAACGTCGCCGAGGTCGCTGTCGTCGGCGTCGCCGATCAACTCAAGGGCCAGGTGGCGATGGCCTTCGTGGTCTTGAAGTCGCCGACCGACGAGCCGTTGAAGCTCGAAGGCGAGATCATGAAAGTGGTCGATCAGCAGCTCGGCGCGGTGGCGCGGCCGAGCCGTGTGCGCTTCGTCACCGTGCTGCCGAAGACACGCTCCGGCAAGCTGCTGCGGCGCGCCCTCCAGGCCGTGTGCGAAGGCCGCGACCCCGGTGACCTGACGACGATCGAAGACCCGTCAGCGCTGCAGCAGATCAAGGATCTCGTCGCTGCCGGCTGACGTCCGAGGGCGAGTGCACAATCGTTTCCTTTGACGCAACCGACGAGGCGATATGCGCACCCGCATCACATTTTGCGCGTTGGTTCTGGCCGCCACCAGCGGTTGGGCCGCCGCACCTGCCCTGCCCGGACCCGCGTTCCCCCAGTTCACCAATCCGGCGTCGCTCGAAGCGGCCTGCGCTCGCAACGTGGCTCAGGCGCAGGCTGCGGTGAAGCGGCTCGAGCGGCATCGGCCCGATGCGCGCTGGCTGGCCGCTTACGACGACGTCAGCGCGCTAGTCGAAGACCTGTCGGGGCCGATCTTCCTGCTGTCCAACGTGCATCCGGACAAGCCGGTGCGCGACGCCAGCGAAGCCTGTGAACTGCGCTGGCAGGACTTCTTTACGACGCTGGGTCAGAACGAAGCCCTGTACAAGGCAGCACGCCAAGTCAAGGTGCGCGACGCCATCGACCGCGAGTTGCTGAAGAGCACGCTCGAAGGGTTCGAGGACGCCGGCGTGAGCTTGGCGGCCGACCAGCGCAAGCGCGCCAAGAACACCCAGGACCGCATCAACGAGCTGCGCCAGACTTTCGACAAGAACATCCGCGACGCCAACGTGCAAGTGGCGTTCACCGAGGCTGAACTCGTGGGCGTGCCGCAGGACGTGTGGAAAGGCGCCAAGCGCGATGCCGAAGGCCGCGTGCTGCTGGGTCTGGACTACCCCACCTACGGGCCGGTGCTGGAGCTTGCGCTGGACGGCGCAGCGCGCGAGCGCATGTGGCGCGCCAAGCTGACCGAGGGTGGCGCAGCCAACCTGAAGCTGCTGGCCGAGCTCGCCCGCTTGCGGCTCGAGTACGCCCAGCTATTCGGCTTCAAGAGCTTCGATGACTTCACCCTACGCCGGCGCATGGCCGAGAACACCGACAAGGTCAAGCGCTTCCTCGAGGAGGTGCGCGTGGCGGTGGCCGAGCGCGAGAAGCGCGAGCTGGATGAGCTGCGCGAAGCCAAGGCGCGTGACCTCGGCAAACCGCTGGCGGACGTCAAGCTGGAGCGCTGGGACGTCGCCTACTACACCGAGCGTGTCAAGCACGAGCGCTACAGCGTCGACCAGGAAGCGTTTCGCGAGTTCTTTCCGCCGCAGGAGAGCCTGGCGCTGGTGATGCGCATCATCGAAAAGACGATGGGCGTGAAGTACACGCGCGTCGCCGGCGTGACGCTGTGGCACCCCAACGCGCAGGCCTACGTAGCCAGCGACGCCAGGACCGGCAAGGCGCTGGCGACGCTGTACGTCGACCCGTTCCCGCGCGAAGGCAAGTACAACCACGCCGCGGTGTGGACGTTCCGCAGCGCGGCGACGCGCAGCAAGCGCGCGCCGCAGGCGGCGCTGGTGGTCAACATCAACCGCAAGGGCCTGAACCTGGACGAGATCGACACGCTGCTGCATGAGTTCGGCCACGCGGTGCACAACAACCTGGGCGCCACGCGCTACGCATCGGGCAGCGTGTTATGGGATTTCGTCGAGGCACCGTCACAGATGCTCGAAGCCTGGGTCTACGACTCACGCGTGCTGGCGCTGATGCGTGACGTGTGCCCGGCCTGCAAGCCGGTGCCCGACGCCCTGCTGGCCCAGGCCAAGATCGCTGACCGCTACGGCAAGGGTGTGTGGTATGCGCGCCAGCGCCTCCAAGCCAGTTTCGACCTCGCGCTGCACGACGCCGATGCGCCCGAACCGATGGCGCTGTGGGCCCAAATGGAAGGCGCCACGGCGCTCGGCCACGTGCCTGGCACCATGTTCCCCGCCGGCTTCAGCCACGTGGCGGGTGGTTACGCTGCCGGCTACTACGGCTACCTGTGGAGCGAAGTCGTCGCCGCCGATCTGCGCACGGCGTTCGGCAACGACAAGCTCGACGCGAAGGTTGGACAGCGCTACCGCGACACGATCCTGGCCAACGGCGCGCAGATGCCGCCGCAGCAACTGGTGCGCGCATTCCTCGGCCGCGAGAGCAACTCGAAGGCGTTCTTCGAGGACTTGAAGCGCTAGAAAAGGCCACCGAGCCTGCAGCGCGAGATCAGTCGAAGCTGAGCAGCACCTTCATCGACTGCGTGCGGTCGGCCGCCAGCGCGAAGGCGCGGCTGGCGTCGCGGTAGGGCAGCGTCGCCGAGACCAGCGGCTTCAGATCGACCAGGCCCTGGTTGATGAGCGCGACCGCAACCGCGAACTCCTCATGGAAGCGAAAGGCGCCGCGCAGGTCGAACTCCTTGCCGACCACGGTGTTGAAAGGCAGCGTCAGCTCGCCTGCCGACAGCCCGAGCTGGACGACGATGCCGCGCGGGCGCACCACGTCGAAGGCCGCGCGCAGCGCGCGCTCGTTGCCGCTGCACTCGAAGAGCACGTCGAA
>JANMHY010000053.1:0-3542 GCA_031375525.1 Burkholderiales bacterium | reverse complement strand
CCTCTCGCCGCACACCGTCAAGCGGCACGTCGCCAACATCCTCGACAAGCTCGACCTGCGCTCGCGCGGCCAAGCCGCGGCCTGGTTCCACGAACAGCACGGGTAGAGTGAGGCGGTGCTCTACAGCGCCCTGCCCTTGCTCGACCATCCGCTGGCGGCGCTGCGCGAGATGCGCGCTGAAGATGTCGAGCCGATGTTTCGCATCCTCAGCCAGCCGTCGGTGGTTGAGCACACGAGTTGGAACCTGGCCTCGGCTGACGACCTGCTGGCCTATGGTGCACAGGAACGTTCCGCCGGCTCGATGACGCGCTTTTCGCTCGTGCGCCGCGACGACGGCGCCTTCATCGGCAGCGCTGGCTTTCACACCGTCTCGCCGGCCAACCGCACCGCCGAAATCGCCTACGACCTCGCACCCGAAGTCTGGGGCCACGGCATCGCACGCGCGGCCTGCGAAGCGTTGACGAGTTGGGCCTTCGAACACGTGGGCCTGGTGCGTGTGCAAGGCACCACGCCCGTCACCAACCTGCGCTCGCAGCGCGTGCTCGAAGCCTGCGCCTTCGAGCGCGAAGGCCTGCTGCGCCGCTACCGCCTGGTGCGCGGCACGCCGGGCGACTTCTGGATGTACTCGCGGCTTTCCTAGCCTGCGTGGCCCGAACGGGCCATCGGCTCAAACGCTGCATTGGCCCTTCTTGGCGATGCCACCGCGAGCGCGGATCGGAACACTGGCGACATGCCCAGCGCACCTTGTGCCGGGCCTTCATCAGGAGCCCGCCATGTCCGCCACCGTCGCCCCCGCCGCCAAGACCGCCACCAGCCCGCGCGTCGATCTCTACAGCGCCATCCACAAGGCGCTGCGCCTGTTCATGAACGACACGCTGGCGCGAGTCGGCCGGCTCGACCATGACGACGCGGCCGAGGTCGGCGCAACGCTGGCGCAATTGCAGTCGCTGCTCGACGCTTGCCGCAGCCATGTCGCCAAGGAGAACAAGTTCGTGCACACGGCGATCGAGGCGCGCTGCCCGGGCGCCAGCGAGCGCATCGGCGACGAACACGCCGAGCACCTCGACGCCATCGCCGCGCTCGAAGCCGAAACCGCCGCGCTGCGCGCGTTGCCCAGCGCCGGCGCGGCGTTGCGCCTGTACCGCCACTTGGCGCGCTTTGTCGGCGACAACTTCCTGCACATGCATCTCGAAGAGTCGGCGCACAACGGCGCGCTCTGGACCGCCTACAGCGACGCCGAACTGCTGGAGATCCACCAGCGCATCCTGGCCTCGATCGATCCGGCAGAAATGGCGCTGGTGCTGCGCTGGATGGTGCCGGCGATGAGCCCGGCCGAGCGCGCCGCCCTGCTCGGCGAGATGCAGACCCAGATGCCGCCCGAAGCGATGCGCTGCGTGCTCAAGATCGTGCGCCCGCACCTCGACGACACCGCCTGGGCAAGTTGGCGCGTGCGCTGCACATCCCCATCGCCCCTGGCCTGACGACCCGCTGAACCCGAGGAACCACCATGACCACCCGCCCCTTCATCGTCCAACCCCAGTCCTACCCGCCCGCGCTCGACGTGCTCGGTGCGCGCATCACCGTGCTCGCGCCCAACAGCGCCACGCGCAGCCACGAAGTCACGCTGCAGCAGGGCGACGAGGGCGTCGGCCCGCCGCCGCACTGCCATCCGTGGGACGAAACCTTCTTCGTCACCCGCGGCCGGGTCACGTTCGAGTGCGCCGGTCAGACCACGCCAGCGCGCGAAGGCACGCTGGTGCACGTGCCGGCCGGCACCGTGCACGCCTTCCGTTTCGGCCCCGGCGGCGGCGCGATGGTCGAGATCGCTGGCGCCGGCGGTGCGGCCACCCAGATGTTCACCGACGTCGCCGCGCAGTTCCCGGCCGGCCCGCCGGCCGAGCCCGACGTGCCGCGCCTCGTCGGCGTGCTGCAACGGCACGGCGTGGCCGTCGCTGCGACGGCATGAGCGCGGCCATGGACCACCTGCTCACGCTCGCGGCGGCGTTCATTGCCGACGAGTTCCTGCCGACGATGGCAGCGCTGGCGGTGGCCGCGCTGCGCGAGCCGATGACCTGGGGCGTGATCGCTGCCGGCTTCATGCCGGCGCTGCTACGGCGCATCAACGCAGGAGGCTGCAAATCATGAAAACCTGGATTCGTCGCGGACTGCTGGCCGTGATCGTCTTGCTGGTTGCGGCGGCCGCACTCGTCTTCGCCGGCCTGCAGCTCGGCGAGCGCAAGAGGACGCGCCGCATCGACGTCGTCGTGGCGCCCGTGCCCATCAGTGGCGACGCCACCGTGATCGATCGCGGCCGCTACCTCTACGCCTCGCGCGGCTGCGCCGACTGCCACGGCGCCAACGGCGCCGGCCGCACCTTCATCGACGACGGCAAGGGCATGAAGGCGGCCGGCCCGAACATCACGCGCGGCAACGGCAGCGTGACGCTGGCCTACCAGCCGGTGGACTGGGTGCGCACGCTGCGCCACGGCGTCAATCCCGACGGCCGGCCGCTCTTCATCATGCCCAGCGAGGACTACAACCGCCTCACCGACGCCGACGCCGGCGCGATCGTTTCGTATGTGCAGTCGCTGCCACCGGCTGCGGGCACAGGCGCGGTCTTCGAGCTGCCGTTGCCGGTGCGCGCGCTCTACGGCTTCGGCGCGATCAAGGACGCCGCTGCCAAGATCGATCACACGCTGCCGCCGCAAGCGCCGGTGGCCGAAGGCATCAGCGTCGAGCACGGCCAGTACGTGGCCAACATGTGCCTGGGTTGCCACGGCGCCACCTTGGAAGGCGGCAAGATCCCCGGCGGCCCGCCCGACTGGCCCGCCGCCGCACGACTGGCGCCGGGCGAAGGCAATGTGATCGCAGCGCGCTACGCCGATGCCGACGCGTTCCTGAAGATGCTCAAGAGCGGCCAGCGCTCGGACGGCAGCAAGGTCGCGGTGATGCCGTTCGAGGCGCTGTCGAAGGTCAGCGACACCGACGCGCGGGCGCTGCACCTGTACCTGACGCGCTTGGGCCAGCGCTGATCAGTCGGCAGCGTTGCGGATCACGCGATGCGGGTACGGAATCTCCACGCCGGCCTCGCCGAGCGTGCGCAGGATGGCCAGATTGACGTCGCTGCGCACATTGCCCTGGCCGTTCTCCGGATCGCGGATCCAGAAGCCGATCTGCAGATCGAGGCCGTCAGCGCCGAAGCCGGCGAGCTGCACCGCCGGCGCCGGGTCGGCGATGACGCGCGGCACGCTGGCCACAACGTGGGTCAGGCGCGGCATCAGCGTGTCGAGATCGCTGCCGTAGGCGACCTGCACCGTGGTGTTGATCGACACCTTGGGGTCGGCCAGCGACGAGTTCTCGACGCGCTGCGTGATCAGCATCTCGTTGGGCACGATCGACTCGCGGCCGTTCAAGGCGCGGATCACGGTGTAGCGGGTGTGGATGTCGCTGACGCGGCCTTCGAAGCCATCGACCTTGACCATGTCGCCGATGCGCAGGCTGCGCTCGGCCAGGATGACGAAGCCGCTGACGTAGTTGGCGGC
>JANMHY010000035.1:0-4424 GCA_031375525.1 Burkholderiales bacterium | reverse complement strand
GCGCGCCGAGCAGGTCGTCACCACGGTCAAGATCGGCGGCGTGCTGTCGAACAACAAGGGCATCAACAAGCAGGGCGGTGGCTTGACGGCGCCGGCGTTGACGTCCAAGGACATGGAAGACATCAAGACCGCGATGAGCTTCCAGTGCGAGTACCTGGCGGTGAGTTTTCCGAAGAGCGCGACCGACATGGAGATGGCGCGCCAACTGGCCAACGTGGCCGGCGAGAAGTGGCGCCACAAGCCGGGGCTGATCGCCAAGATCGAACGCAGCGAGGCCATTCCCGCGCTCGAAGGCATCGTCAAGGCCAGCGACGGCATCATGGTGGCGCGCGGCGACCTGGCCATCGAGGTCGGCAACGCCACCGTGCCGGCGTTGCAGAAAAAGATGATCAAGCTGGCGCGCTCGCTCGACAAGCTGACGATCACGGCCACGCAGATGATGGAGTCGATGATCGTCAACCCGGTGCCGACGCGCGCCGAGGTCAGCGACGTCGCCAACGCCGTGCTCGACGGCACCGATGCGGTGATGCTCAGCGCCGAAACCGCGGCCGGCCAGTACCCGGTGGAGACGGTGGAGGCGATGGCGTCGATCTGCCTCGAAGCCGAGCGCGCCGAGGAGGTGTCGATCGATTCCGACTTCACCAACAAGCGTTTCGGGCGCATCGACCAATCGATCGCAATGGGCGCGCTTTTCACCGCCTACCACCTCGGCTGCAAAGCCATCCTGGCGCTCACCGAGTCCGGCTCGACCGCGCTGTGGATCAGCCGCTACCGCAGCCACACGCCGATCTTCGGCCTCACGTCGCAGCCGGTGACGCAGCGCCGCATGGCGCTGTACCGCAATGTGCAGCCGCTGCTGATGCCCAACTTCGGCGACCGCGATCAAGCCTTGGCGGCGGCCGAAAAAATCCTCGTCGATCGCGGTGTGCTGAAGCCGGGTGACACCTATGCCATCACCTGCGGCGAGCCGATGGGGTATCCGGGCGGCACCAACATGCTCAAGGTCTGCCGGGTGGGGTGAGATCGAGGTCGAGGCACACGCGAAGCGGCCTCCCCAATCTGAAGTATGCGCGGGCTTGCTCTGCGCGCGTTGCAGCGCAGAATCCACCTCCAGGGAGGTTCGGCGCCGGCACGGCGCCTTCCAGTCAGCCACTCGGGAGACCACCATGAGCTGTGTTCCCAGGCAGTACCGTCGCACGGCGCTGATCGCTGCCACTCTCGCCCTCCACGCCCCGTTCGCCGCGGCCGACGCGCTGACGGACTGGAACGTCAAGGCCAACGAGATCGTGGTCGATGCGCGCATGGGCCCGCCGATCGCCAACCGGATGATGGCGATCCTCTACACCGCGGCGTTCGAGGCCACCAACGCGATCAGCAAGCGTTACCCGCCGGGCCGGTTCGCGCTCGATGCCGCACCGGGAACGTCGGCCGAGGCCGCCGTGGCGGCGGTGCATCGGGTCGTGCTGAGCAAGGCGATGCCACCGCAGCAGGCAGTGATCGACACGGCTTACCAGGCGGCGCTGGCCAAGGTGCCCGAGGGTGCCGCCCGGGCAGCGGGCGTCTCGCTCGGCGAGAAGGCGGCGCAGGCCGTGCTCGATGCGTGCGCCGACGACGGGTTCAACGGCACCGAGGCCTACCGCCCGCACACGGCGCCCGGCCGTTACGTGCCGACCGCGATGGTCGCGGTGCCGCACTGGCCGCAGCGCCGGCCTTGGGTCATGACCAGCGCCTCGCAACTACGGCCGACCGCTGCGCCGCCGGACCTGAAGAGCGAGCAGTGGGCGCGCGAGTACAACGAGATCAAGGCGATGGGCGCGCGCGCGGGTTCGCGCCGCAGCGCCGAGCAGACCCAGATCGCGGCGTTCTGGGAAGCCACGCTGCCGTCGATCTACCACGGCGTCGTGCGCTCGGTGGCCGACCAGCCCGGGCGCGACCTGACGCAGAACGCGCGCCTGTTCGCGGCCGTCGGCCAGGCCAGCGACGACGCGCTGATGGCGGTGTTCGACGCCAAGTACCACTACAACTTCTGGCGCCCGGTGACCGCGATCCGCAACGGCGACACCGACGGCAACGACGCGACCGAGCGCGACGCGTCCTGGCTGCCCTTCATCGACACGCCGATGCACCCCGAGTACCCCTGCGCCCACTGCACCGTGGCCGGTGCGGTGGGCGCGGTGCTGCGCGCAGAGATCGGCAGCGGCACCACGCCTCGCCTGGCCACCACCAGCTACACCGCGCGCGGCGTGACGCGAAGCTGGACCAGCGTCGATGACTTCGTTCAGGAAGTGGCAATGGCGCGCATCTACGACGGCGTGCACTACCGCTTCTCCACCGAGGTCGGCAACACGCTCGGCCGGCGCGTCGGCGAGCTGGCGGCGGGCAAGTTGATGCAAACGCCGCGCTGACGCGCCGGTGTGGTCAGCACGCGGGCACCTGTCCTTGGTGGCGCAGGGCCCGTGAAGTCCTCGATGTTGCGTCGAGGCCGGTCCTAGAATCGGCAGACGCCGCTGTTTCAACCTTCCGAGGACCGCACCATGCCACTCGTTTCCATGCGCCAACTGCTTGACCACGCCGCCGAGCAGCGTTATGGCATCCCCGCCTTCAACGTCAACAACCTGGAGCAGGTGCAGGCCGTGATGATGGCGGCGCAGGAGGTCGGTGCGCCGGTGATCCTGCAAGCCAGTGCCGGGGCACGCAAGTACGCCGGCGAGGCCTTCATCAAGCACCTGATCCTGGCTGCGATCGAGCAGTACCCCGGCGTGCCGCTGGTGATGCACCAGGACCATGGCCAGAGCCCCGAGGTCTGCAAGGGCGCGATCGATCTCGGCTTCTCGTCGGTGATGATGGACGGCAGCCTGGAAGGCGACGGCAAGACGATTGCCAGCTACGACTACAACGTCGATGTGACGCGCAAGGTGGTCGACATGGCGCATGCGACCGGCGTCACCGTCGAAGGCGAACTGGGCTGCCTCGGTTCGCTCGAAACGATGAAGGGCGACAAGGAAGACGGCCACGGCACCGACAGCACGATGACGCGCGAGCAGTTGCTGACCGACCCCGAGCAGGCCGCCGACTTCGTCAAGCGCACGCAACTCGACGCGCTGGCGATTGCCATCGGCACCAGCCACGGCGCCTACAAGTTCACCCGCAAACCGACTGGCGACATCCTGGCAATCGACCGCATCAAGGAGATCCACCGCCGCCTGCCGAACACGCACCTGGTGATGCACGGCTCGTCGTCGGTGCCGCAGGATTTGTTGGAGATCATCCGCAAGTACGGCGGCAACATGAAAGAGACCTACGGCGTGCCGGTGTCGGAGATTCAAGAGGCCATCAAGTTCGGCGTGCGCAAGATCAACATCGACACCGACGTCCGCCTGGCGATGACCGCCGCGGTGCGCAAGTTCCTGGCCGAGAACCCGGAAAAATTCGACGCCCGCGAGTGGTTGAAGCCGGCGCGCGAAGCCGCCAAGGCGATCTGCAAGCAGCGCTATCTCGAGTTCGGCTGCGAAGGCCAGGCCGCCAAGATCAAGCCGCTGGCGTTGTCGCAAGTGGCGCAGCGCTATGCGAAGGGCGAGCTGGCGCAGACGGTCGTTTGAGGGGTCTCTGCGTCGAAGTGCGCTGAATAGAATCGGCGCGATGGTTGCTGCTCTGCTCGAATCGACACTTCACTCGCTGCCGCTGCTGGCCCGCGGCAAGGTGCGCGACAACTACGCCGTCGGTGATGACCGCCTGCTGATGGTGGCGAGCGATCGCCTGTCGGCCTTCGACGTGGTGATGGGCGAGCCGATTCCGGGCAAGGGCGAGTTGCTGACGCGCATGGCGCTGTTCTGGTTTGCGCGCCTGGGTCACATCGTGCCGAATCACCTGACGGGCGACGACCCGACCAGCGTGGTGACGCCGGCCGAGCGCGAGCAGGTGCGTGGCCGCTCCATGCTCGTCAAGCGATTGAAGCCCTTGCCGGTCGAGGCGGTGGTGCGCGGCTACCTCGCCGGCAGCGGCTGGCAGGAGTACCAGCAGAGCCAGTCGGTGTGTGGCGTCAAGTTGCCCGCCGGCCTGAAGAACGCGAGCCGACTGCCCGAGCCCATCTTCACCCCGGCCACCAAGGCCGAGATGGGTGACCACGACGAGAACATTGCGTTCGACCGCATGCAGCAGATCATCGGCGCCGACCTCGCCGAGCGTGTGCGCGCCACCGCGATCCAGCTGTACACCACGGCAGCGCAGATCGCGCTGGCCAAGGGCATCATCATTGCCGACACCAAATTCGAGTTCGGCCTCGATGCCGATGGCACGCTGACGCTGATGGACGAGGTGCTGACGCCCGACTCCTCGCGCTTCTGGCCGATCGAAGGCTACGAAGCGGCATTCCGCGAAGGCCGCAACCCGCCCAGCTACGACAAGCAGTTCGTGCGCGACTGGCT
>JANMHY010000003.1:0-3072 GCA_031375525.1 Burkholderiales bacterium | reverse complement strand
CGAGCACGGTCGGCGCCGGGCCGACGGGCGGCGCATAACCGGGCTCGGGCGTGAGGCTCATGCCGTTGCTGGTGGCGTACTGCAGACGGCCCCAGCGAGCGGCGGCCAGCGGGCTGCGGGTGGCCAGGCGCTGGCCGCTGGCGTTGCTGGCCAATGTCAGGCGTTCGGTGGCGGCCACGCCGTAGAAGTCGCTCGGGCCCACCGCGATGGTGTCGCCGGCGCGCCAGTTGGCGGCGGCGGCCAGCGCCAGTTGGCTGCTGCCGGCCTGGGCGTGGTCGCCGAGGCGGGTCCACACCGGCTGCGGAATCGCGCCGTAGAGCTCGAGCTTGCCGCCCTGCACGTTCAGGCCGCGGGCGATGCCGTTGTTGCCGCTGGCCAGCGGCGCGCCGGAGAGCGTGATCGTGGCCCGGTGCAGATGCGGCTGCAGCGCGCTGCCGATCTGCAAGGCGCCGCTGACCTGGATGGCCGCGGCCTTCAACTCGACGTCGGCCGCGGCAAAGCGCAAGGTGCCTTCGACGCGCAGGTTGCCGAGCGACGCGGTATTGGTGTCGAGCACGACCGTGGCCCCGGACGGCACCACGACTTCGGCGCCGGCGCCGGGCACCGTGCCGCCCCAGGTGGCGGCATCGCTCCAGCGCAGTTCACCGGGGGCGGTGACGACCGGCCCGCCGGGCGGCGCGGGGATTGGCGCCGGGGCGGGCTGGGTAGGGTCGGGCAGCGGCGCCGGGTCCGGTGCAACAGGCTGGGATGCCGCGGCGTTGTACTGGACCTGCAGCGTCCTCGTGGCGCTGTTGCCGGCCTTGTCGTAGGCCCGCAGCACGAGGTTGTTGCTGCCGTCGGCCAGGGTGATGTTCGAGGCGGTCCAGTTGACGCGCGCCGCGGCCGAGTCCTGAAAGGCCAGGCCGCTGCCGCCGCGGTCGTTGACCCAGGTCACGCGGGCGACCACGCGATCGTCGCTCGCGGTGCCGGCCAGCGACAGCGTCGCATCGGGGCTTTCCATCGACGCTGCCGTGGTCGGGCTGCTCACGGTGAGCGTCGGTGCCACCTGGTCGCGGCGGCCTTCGAACTCTTCGCGCGCCACGGCGTTGGGATCGTCGTCGCCGCCCCAGCAGGCGCCGAGTGCGAGGCACACGAGCAGGACAGGCAGTCGGAGGGCGGGAGCGGATGACAGTTTCATGGGCGGGCGCAGCTCGATGTGAACACTGCATCGACGTGGCCAATCCCCCTGGCGCTACCGGCGACTTCTGCGAGTCGCGCGGCGCTGTGTGTCGATGCGAGCGCTGAAGGTATCGAGGTGACGCCTGACCGCTGTAAGGCAGTTGCCGCAGGACAGCATTTCGCCTTTCAGAACGGGCGGCAAGACTGCACGGAAAGACCGCACGAGCCGCCGATCGGCAGCGCTGGCCAGTGACGTGCTGCACAGTCGATGCGCGCGCCAGGCGCCGCAGCACGCGAGCGCAGTTGTTGCCCGTTCTTACAGACTCGACATCAGCTGTGAATTGCGAGCGTGCGCCGCATCACGCGGCAGCGCCCTGCCCGGCCAGCCGCGCCCGCGCCGACGGCGTGCAAGCGCCGAGCAAGGCGCGCACGAAGTCGCCCTGGCGCGCCCAAGCGCGCGGCGCGTCGGCGTCGATCGACGAGACGCGGAACAACAGGCCGTCGGGCACCTGGCCGGTCAGCGTCAGGCGCAGGCTCTGCAGCCGGCGCTCCCAGGCCGACGCGCTGTTGCGCCCGGCATAGGCGAACCAATACATCACCGGCTCGTTGCGCGGCCCGAGCACCGTGCGCAGCGTGCGCGCGGGGATCGGCCCATGCTCGGTGGCGAGCACCGTGTCGGCGCTGCCCTCCAGCTTGAAGCCCTGCGCCGGATAGCAGACCTCCGGCTTGTGGGCGCGCAGCACGCCGCGCTGGTCGCCGCCGTAGGCGATCGACAGCATCACCTGGTAGCCGTCGGCCGCTGCATAGATGCGCGCCAGGATCTCGTTGTAGATCGACTGCAGCATCTCCTGCGTCTGCGCGCTGACCACCGTGGCCGGCGTCGCCAGCTCGCGCCAGCCTGCAAATTCGCGCGGCACGATGCGCAGCAGTTGCGGCGGCTCGGCCTTCTGCCCATCGGCCAGCGCATGGCGCGCGGCCGCCGTTGCGGCGGCCACCGCGGCCATCGAGCCGGCCATCAAGACGCTGCGGCGGGTGGGGTTCATGACCAGGGAAAGCGCCTCGGTCGCAAGGCAAGAGTTACGTTTGGAGAATTATCGAACGCCTTAAGTCCCGGATGCCGACGTGCCTGTGCAACGCCGACGGTAGCGCGCATCATGGCGCATCCAAACGGGCGCGCGGCGGGCCTCGGGTCGGAACAAAATCACGTCAACGCGGCGCACGCATGCCAAAACGGCGGCCGGGTGTGCGATCGGGAGGGTCGGTGCGCGGGGCGGCGCGAGAATAATCTTTCCTTACTCAACGCAACGCAGGCGCCGGATCGCCGCTCGATCGGCGACGTGCCTTGCGACCCCCGGCGCCACGCCGCCGACCCACGACGACCCACACATGACCCCGATGTCCGCGCCCCCCGAAAGACAAGTCGTGCTGATCGGCGGCGAGTCGCTGCTGATCGAATGCGCGCAAACGTTGCAGGCGGCGGGCTTCGGCATCGCCGCGGTGGTGTCGCGAGCGGCAGCCGTGCGGCGCTGGGCGGCGTCGCAGAAGCTGACGCTGTTCGCCGAGCCGTCGCAGTTGCTGTCGGCCGAGGCGCCGCGCGGCTTTGCGTATCTGTTCAGCATCACCAACCTCGACGTGCTCTCGCCCGAAGTGATCGACTTGCCGACCCGTGGCGCGATCAACTTCCACGACGGCCCGCTGCCCGAATATGCCGGCCTGAACACCCCCGTGTGGGCTTTGCTCAACGGCGAAGCGCAGCACGGCATCACCTGGCATCGGATGACGCGCGACGTCGATCGCGGCGACATCCTGGCGCAGCGCCGCTTTGATTTGACCGACAGTGAAAGCGCGCTGACGCTGAACACGCGCTGCTTCGAAGCCGCCATCGAGAGCTTCGAGCAGGTGGCGCGCGGTCTG
>JANMHY010001035.1:0-2011 GCA_031375525.1 Burkholderiales bacterium | reverse complement strand
CCGCTGCCCGGCCAGCGCAACAACAAGCCGTCGTCGTTCTTCTGCGGCTCGGCGGGCGGCGGCGCGGCCGGCGGCTCGATTCGGGTGAAGCTGTGCGCGTCGGAGAACGGGCCCTGGTCGCCGCTGGCCAGAATGCTGGCGACGCGCCAGTGGTGCCTGCCCAGCGGCAGCGCAACGCGGGCCTCGGTGGCGTCGAGGTCGCTGCGATCGATGCGCGGTTGCGCAAAGTCCGGCGTGTCGGCGACTTGCAGCCGCACCCGCGCGGCGGCGGCGTTGCGCGTCCAGGCCAGGCGCACGCTGTCGTCGATGGTGCGCCCGCCGGGGCTCGGCGCGGCGATGAACGGCGGCTCGGGCCGCGCCTTGAGCACGAAAGCCGCGCGCGTGTCGCGGCCTTCCATGCCGTCGCTATCGATCGCGCGCACGCGCAGCTCGTAGCGGCCGTCGGCGATGTCTTCGCTCCAGCGCGCCGCGGCAGCGTCGAAGACGCCGTCCAACACCAGCCGCGGCGGCTCATCCGTGGTCAGCACCTGGGCGCGCACGCGCGTGTTGGCCGCGCTTTGCCACGACAGGCGCAGCGGCATGCGCTCGACTCGTTCGGGCAGGCCGGCGAGCTGCGGCGCTGCGGGCAGGGCGCGCGGCGGCGTCATGCCGGCGGCAGCGGCGACGGCGCCGAAACCGGCGCTGACCAGCGACTCGGCGCGCGCCGCAGCGCCCGTCCCACTACCCCGCGCGCCGACGCGGCCTTCGAGCACCTCGACCCGCACCCTGCCGCTCTCGGCCGTGGCGCGGAACTCGGTGCCGCGCACGCCGAGGTTGGCCTGCGGCGTGCGCATCTCGTAGCGCGACGGCGCGCTCGCCCCTTGGGCCGGCGGCACCACCGAGTCGGCACTGCCGCGTTGCAGGCGCAGCGTCGTCGAGGCGCCGGCGCGCGACTGCGCCAGGCGCTCGATCTTGAGCTCGCTGTCGGGCCGCACCAGCACGCGCGCGCCATCCACGAAGCGCAGCGTGGTCGATGACTGCGCGCCGGTGCGCACCACGTCGCCGGCGGCCAGGTTGTCGCCGCTGGCCAGCGGCACCGCGGTTTCGGTGGAGGCGCGGGTCACGGTGACGCTGCCGTAGGCATGCACCACCTCGGCCACCGCCGGCTGCTCGCGCAGCAGATGCGCCGGAATCCGCAGCAGGCTGCCGGGCTGCAGCCGCTTCGGGTCGGCGATGTTGTTGGCGCGCTGCACGCTTTGCCAGTCGGCGCCGTCGCGCAGCAGCGCAATCAGCGTGTCGCCGGGCTGCACGCGGTAGTCGACGATGGCGACGATGCCCCCGGCGCCCGGGCGGGGCTCTTGCGCACAAGCGAGTGCTGCGCTCGCCGCCAACGCCGCCGCCAACACCACTTTGAACACGCGCTTGCAGGACAACGACCACCTCCCGCGACCCATCGCCCGGGAATTATGGGGGGGGTCTCTCGGGCAAAACGAAGCGCTTGTCCAACAAGTTAGGGTCATCGAAGTGCCGCCGGCCGACGAAGGCCGTGGCATGGTGGCCCCATTGGCGCATTGCGCCGGCGCTGGCGATGCCCATCGGCCAGAACAGGAAGCGCTCGCCGCGCTCGCTGCCGCGCACCAGGCCATCGGCGGCGTAAAGGCTGCGCGTGCCGCCGCCGGGCCGGGGCAGGGTGCGCAGCGTCTGCTCGTCGCGCAGCGTGTAGGGCGAGCCGCCGCCACCGGCATCGGCAGCCACGCCGCTGACGTAGTGCGTGGCCGACGCGATGCGCACGACCAGTCGTTCGCCGGGGTTCAAACGCGGCAGCCGGGCCGGCACGAAGGCCCACTCTTCGTTCGTTGGCGCGCCGTCGCGCAGGCGCACGGTGTCGGCTGGAAAGAACAGGTGGTAGCAACCGCAGGCGTGGATCGTGTCGAGCATCAGCGGTGAGCCGTCCGGCGCATAGGTCAGGCGCACGATGACACCGTCGAGCGCGCCGCCGAGCAGATCGAAAGCACTCGTCACGGGCCGCTCG
>JANMHY010001015.1:0-1694 GCA_031375525.1 Burkholderiales bacterium | reverse complement strand
GCGCTGCCGGCCAGGATGCCGGCGATGGCCAGCGTGATGCAGGCCTCGATCATCGTCACGCCGCGCTGCTGGTTGCTGAGGGTCTTGGTGCTGTTCATCTCGAGTTCCTCCGGTTGGTGTGGGAGGAACTTTAGGCAGCGGACCCTACGAAATCGCTCCCTCTAAAGGGGGAAAACGGGGTGGGACAAACCTGTCCCTCCTCGGAGGGTGCGCGTGCGCAGCGCTCAAATATCGCGTATGAGTTGGCGAAACTCGTCCACGTCTTCGAAGCTGCGATAGACCGACGCGAAGCGCACGTAGGCGACCTTGTCGATGCGTTTCAACACGCGCATGACGAGCTCACCGAGGCGTGTCGACGCGACCTCTTTCGCGCCTCCGGTGAGCAGCTTGTCTTTGATGCGCTCGACGGCGGCATCGACCTGCTCCACGCTCACCGGGCGTTTGCGCAGCGCCAGCAGCATCGAGCCGCGGATCTTGGTCTCATCGAACTCGGCGCGCGCGCCGTCTTTTTTCACCCCCTGCGGCAGCGCGATCTCGGGCCGCTCGTAGGTGGTGAAGCGCTTGTCGCAGTGCGTGCAGCGGCGGCGCCGGCGGATGACGTCGCCTTCGTCGGACTCGCGCGTCTCGACGACCTGCGTTTCTTCGTGGGTGCAGAAGGGGCAGCGCAAACCTGAGTCTCGCGCGCTAGCGCGCCGCTCTCACCTTCCCCCTGCAAGGGGGAAGGCCGGGGTGGGGGTCGCGTGCAGTCATCGGTACACCGGGAAGTCGCGCGTGAGCGCCGCCACCTTCGCACGCACGGCTTCGATCACCTTCTCGTCGGTCGGCGCATCGAGCACGTCGGCGATCAGGTGCGCCGTCTGCTTCGCCTGCTCCTCCTTGAAGCCGCGCGTCGTCATCGCCGGTGAGCCGAGGCGGATGCCGCTGGTGACCATCGGCTTTTGCGGATCGTTCGGGATGCCGTTCTTGTTGCACGTCATGTGCGCGCGGCCGAGCAGCGCTTCGGCCTCTTTGCCGGTGAGGCCCTTGGGCCGCAGATCGACCAGCATGACGTGGCTCTCGGTGCGGCCGGAGACGATGCGCAGGCCGCGCGCGATCAGCGTTTCGGCGAGCACGCGTGCATTGGTCACCACCTGCTGCTGATAAACCTTGAACGACGGTTCGAGCGCCTCCTTGAAGGCCACCGCCTTGCCGGCGATGACGTGCATCAGCGGCCCGCCCTGAATGCCGGGGAAGATCGCGCTGTTGATCTTTTTCGCAATGTCGTCGTCGTTCATCACGATGATGCCGCCGCGCGGGCCGCGCAGGCTCTTGTGCGTGGTCGAGGTCACCACGTCGGCATGCGGCACCGGGTTCGGGTACACGCCGGCGGCGATCAGGCCGGCGTAGTGCGCCATGTCGACCATGAAGATTGCACCGATGGCCTTGGCCACTTTGGCGAAGCGTTCGAAATCGATCTTCAAGCTGTACGCCGAAGCGCCGGCAATGATGAGTTTGGGCTTGGCCTCGCGCGCCAGGCGTTCCATCGCGTCGTAGTCGATCGCCTCATTGGCATCGAGCCCGTAGCTCACCACCTTGAACCACTTGCCGCTCATGTTGAGCGCCATGCCGTGCGTCAGGTGGCCGCCTTCGGCCAGGCTCATGCCCATGATCGTGTCGCCCGGCTGCAAGAGGCCGAAGAACACGGCCTGGTTGGC
>JANMHY010000247.1:0-2405 GCA_031375525.1 Burkholderiales bacterium | reverse complement strand
AAAGACAAGGAGATGGTCATGCCCGGCGACAACGTCAGCATCACCGTCAAGCTGATCAACCCGATCGCGATGGAAGAAGGCCTGCGCTTCGCCATCCGCGAAGGCGGCCGCACGGTCGGCGCCGGCGTCGTCGCCAAGATCCTGGAATAAGGAACGATCATGGCCACCAAGCAAAAAATCCGCATCCGCCTGAAGGCGTTCGATTACAAGTTGATCGATCAGTCGGCGATCGAGATCGTCGATACCGCCAAGCGCACCGGCGCCATCGTCAAGGGCCCCGTGCCTTTGCCGACGCGCATGCAGCGTTTCGACATCCTGCGCTCGCCGCACGTCAACAAGACGAGCCGTGACCAGTTCGAGATCCGCACGCACCAGCGCTTGATGGACATCGTCGACCCGACCGACAAGACCGTGGACGCGCTGATGAAGCTCGACCTGCCGGCCGGCGTGGACGTCGAAATCAAGTTGCAGTAAACTCGCGGGCTTCCCCGGCGGCGTTGACGTAATGTGAAAACAGCGTCAGCGCCGCCAACCTCATCAGCTCGGCCAATCGATGTCGAGCATTGGAGAAAACATGAGTCTCGCCAACCATCTTGGTTTGCTGGGGCGCAAGGTGGGCATGATGCGCATCTTCACGGACGACGGCGACGCCGTTCCCGTGACGGTGCTCGACGTGTCGAACAACCGCGTCACCCAGATCAAGACCGAAGCCACCGACGGCTACAGCGCCGTTCAGGTCACCTTCGGTGCGCGCAAAACATCGCGCGTCAACAAACCCGCAGCAGGGCACCTGGCCAAAGCCGGTGTCGAAGCGGGCGAAATCTTGAAGGAATTCCGCGTCACCGCCGACATCGCCGGGCAGTACAAGCCGGGCGCCACGGTGCCGGTGACGCTGTTTGCCGTCGGCCAGGTGGTTGACGTGCAGGGCACCTCGATCGGCAAGGGTTTTGCCGGCACGATCAAGCGCCACAACTTCAAGTCGCAGCGCGCGTCGCACGGCAACAGCCGTTCGCACAACGTGCCGGGCTCGATCTCGATGGCGCAGGATCCTGGCCGTGTGTTCCCCGGCAAGAAGATGACCGGCCACATGGGCGACGAGACGACGACGACGCAAAACCTCGACGTGATCCGCGTCGATGAAGCGCGCTCGCTGCTCTTGGTCAAGGGCGCTGTGCCCGGCTCGAAGAACGGCTTCGTCACCGTGCGTCCGGCCATCAAGGCGCGCACGGTCAAGGCCGCTGCGCCTGCAGCCGCCAAGAAGGGAGCCTGACCATGCAACTCGAGCTCCTCAACGATCAAGGCCAGGCCACGTCGAAGGTCGATGCGCCGGACACCGTGTTCGCGCGCGACTACAACGAAGCGCTGGTGCACCAGGTCGTCGTCGCCTTCCAGGCCAACGCGCGCCAGGGCACGCGGGCGCAACTCGACCGCGGCGAAGTCAAGCATTCGACGAAGAAGCCGTTCCGCCAGAAGGGCACCGGCCGCGCTCGCGCCGGCATGACCTCGTCGCCGCTGTGGCGCGGCGGTGGCCGCATCTTCCCGAACCGGCCGGACGAGAACTTCACGCAGAAGATCAACAAGAAGATGTACCGCGCCGGCATGGCGTCGATCCTGTCGCAGCTCGCCCGCGACGGTCGCCTGGCGGTGATCGACTCGATCAGCGTCGATTCGCCGAAGACCAAGCTGCTGGCCGCCAAGTTGAAGGGCATGGGCCTCGACTCGGTGCTCGTGATCGCCGAAACGGTCGATGAGAACCTGCTGCTGGCCTCGCGCAACCTGCCCAACGTGCTCATCGTCGAGCCGCGTTACGCCGATCCGCTGTCACTCGTCTTCTACAAGAAGGTGCTGATGACCAAGGGCGCGATCGAGCAGTTCAAGGAGATGTTTGCATGAGTGCTGCATTCAAACCTCAGCCGAAAAAGTTCGACGAGAGCCGTTTGGCGCAAGTGCTGGTCGAGCCGATCGTGAGCGAAAAGGCCACCGCCGTTGCCGAGAAGCACAACCAGGTGCTGTTCAAGGTGCTGCGCGACGCCACCAAGCCGGAGATCAAAGCCGCGGTCGAGCTGATGTTCAAGGTCGAGGTCGATGCCGTGCGCACGATCAACCAGCGCGGCAAGGAAAAGCGCTTTGGCAAGTCGATCGGTCGCCGTGATCACATCAAGAAGGCCTACGTGTCCTTGAAAGAGGGCCACGAGCTGAACTTCTCCGGGGAGTCAGCTTAAATGGCTGTCGTCAAAGTCAAACCCACAACGACCGGAAGCCGTGCCGTGGTCAAGGTGGTGCACAAGCACCTGCACAAGGGCAAGCCGGAAGCGTCGCTGCTCGAGCCGCAGATCCAGAATGCGGGCCGCAACAACAACGGCCACATCACGATCCGCCACAAGGGCGGTGGCCACAAGCACCAC
>JANMHY010000959.1:0-4594 GCA_031375525.1 Burkholderiales bacterium | reverse complement strand
GGAGGCGACGGGCGGGTTGCCGAGGTATTGGAGAGGCATCTGGATAGTCTCCTTGACGGGGGTTGAAAGTCTCGTTCATTCTTGCGCACCACCACCGGAGACTCGTCATGGAAACAGTCCAGCAACCCCTGCGCCGTTCGGCGCTGCTCTCGAGCCTCGCCGCGTTCGGCCTGGGCCCGCTCGCCGCGGCGGCCGCATGGGCGCAGACCGACTGGCCGACCAAGCCGGTCATGCTGCTGGTGGGCTTTCCGCCCGGCGGGCAGACTGACTTCGCCGGCCGCGTGTTGATGAACGGCCTACAGACCGCGCTCGGCCAGGCGGTGGTCATCGACAACAAGGCCGGCGTGAACGGCAACCTCGCAGCGGTCGATGTGCTCAAGGCGCCGCCGGACGGCCAGAAGCTGTTGGTCGGCAACGGCTCGATGACGATCACGCAGCATGTCTACACGAAGCTCGGCATGATCGATCCGCGGCAGCTGACGCCGATCGGCGTGATGCTGCAGTCGTCGCTGGTGCTGGCCGTGCCGGCCTCGTCGCCGATCAAGACCTACGCGCAGTTCGTCGAAGACGCCAAGGCGAAGGCCAAGGCGGGCAAGGGCATGGACTACGGCACCGGCGGCGCGGGCTCGCTGGTGCACGTGACGATGGAGTTGCTGCGCGAGCGCATGGGCGGCCCGGCGATGAACCACGTGCCGTACAAGGGCAGCAGCCCGGCGATGATCGACCTGATGGCCGGCCGGCTGGATGCGATGTTCGACGCCACCTCCGTCGTCGCGCCGTTCATCAAGGATGGCAAGCTGCGTCCGATCCTGGTCACCGGCGAAAAGCGCGAGCCCCTGTTCCCCGACGTGCCGACGACGACGGAAGCGGGCATCAAGGACTTCGTCATCATCTCGTTCATCGGCTTGTACGGCCCGCCTGGCCTTAGCGCCGCCATCGTCAGCAAGGCCAACGCCGCGCTGAACACGGCGCTGAAGGATCCCGCGGCGATCAAGGGCTTCGTCGATCGCGGCGACCAGCCCGGCGGCGGCACGCCGGACCAGCTCGGCAACCTGACGCGCACCCACTACAAGATGTGGGGTGACGTGGTGAAGGCCAACAACATCCAGGCGGAGTGAGGAGGAAGCGCGGCATGGCGCGCGTGAACGACATCCTCGACCCGCTGCTCGACGCCACGAGCAAGGGCTTCCCGCAGGCCTGCGCGCCGCTGCGCCGTTCTGTCATCGGCGCGCAGGGCTGGAACGTGCTGGCCGGCTACCTGCCGTTGCCGCATGCCGGCCTGCGCGTGCTGTTCCTGCTCGATTCGCTGGCGCAGCTGGAACTCATCGAGGCTACTCGACCGGAACGGCCGTTCGAGGTGCTGCTCGAGATCGGCGTGCCCGGCGGGCGCAGCGGTTGCCGCACCTTCGACGAAGCGCTCGCGCTCGCGCGCCGCGCCCGTGCGAGCACGGCGCTGCGGCTGGCCGGCATCGAGTGCTACGAAGGCCTGGGCGCCAAGGGCGACAGCGAACTCGACCGCGCCTACGCCGGCGCGCTGATGGCGCGCGTCACCGAGATCGCGCTGCAATGCGACCGCGAACACCTGTTCGAAGCCGACGAGGTGCTTATCTCGGCCGGCGGCTCGGCCATCTTCGACCTCGTCGTGCCGGCGCTGCGGCCGGCGCTGTCGCGCCCTGTCGCCGGGCTGCTGCGTTCGGGCTGCTACGTCACGCACGACCACGGCCTGTACCGCCGCATGGTGGCGGTGGCGAACCTGCGCCTCGGTTGCGACGATGGCCTGCAGGCCGCGCTCGAAGTCTGGGCGCTGGTGCAGTCGCTGCCCGAGCCGGGCCTGGCGATCCTCGCCGTCGGCCGGCGCGACCTGTCGTATGACATCGAGCTGCCGATCCCTATCGGACACGCGGCCCATGCCGCCCGCGCAGCGCGCGACGTTCGAGCCGCGCCGGCCGACTGGAAGATCAGCGGCCTGAACGACCAGCATGCCTACCTGCGCTTCGACGTTGGCGACGTTGGCGAAGTCGGCCTGTCGGTCGGTGACCGCATCGTGCTCGGCATCTCGCACCCGTGCACGACCTTCGACAAGTGGCGCTGGATGCCGGTGGTCGATGCCGACTACCGCGTCGTCGATGCGCTCGTCACCTGCTTCTGAGATTGCGATGGAGCGCAGGCATCTGCTCGAAGGCGGCCTCGTCATCGACGGTTCCGGCGCGCCCCGATTCGTCGCCGACGTGCTGCTGGCCGGCGACCGCATCGAGGCCATCGGCCCCAACTTGCGCAGCGGCGCAGGCGATGCCGACACGATCGACTGCCGCGGCCTGGTCGTTGCCCCGGGCTTCATCGACGTGCACACGCACGACGACGCGATCGTGCTGCAGCAGCCCGAGATGCTGCCGAAGATCTCGCAAGGCGTGACGACGGTGATAGCAGGCAATTGCGGCATCTCGCTGCTGCCGCTGGCCACCGACGCCCCACCGCCGCCGCTCAACCTGCTCGGCACGCGGTCGTTCCGCTACACCAGCGTGGCCGAGTACCGAGCCGCGTTCGACGCGGCGCGGCCGGCGGTCAACGTCGCGTCGCTGATCGGCCACACGACCTTGCGAGTGGCGACGATGGAGCGGCTCGATCGTGCGGCCAGCGGCGACGAGCTGGCGCGCATGGCCGCGCTGCTCGACCAGTGCCTGCAGGACGGTGCGATCGGCCTGTCGTCCGGACTGTTCTACGAACCCGCGTTCGCCGCGCCGGCCGAGGAGGTGATCACGCTGGCGAAGGTGGTCGCGCGCCACGGCGGCATCTACACCTCGCACCTGCGCACCGAGATGCAGGCGATCCTCGAGGCGCTGCACGAGGCGGCCGACACTGCGCTCGCGGCCGGCGTGCCGCTCGTGATCTCGCACCACAAGTGCGCCGGGCCGACGCAATGGGGCCGCACGCGCGAGACGCTGCCGCTGATCGAAGCTCTCGCCGCGCGGCAGAGCGTGGCGATGGACGTCTATCCGTACACCGCCGGCTCGACGGTGCTGCGCGAGGACCTGGTCGATGGCGTGATCGACATCCGCATCACCTGGTCCGACCCGCATCCCGAGGCCGAAGGACGGCTGCTCGCCGACATCGCGGGCGACTGGGGCGTGACGCAGCAAGAGGCTTGCCGCCGGCTGCAACCGGGCGGCGCCTGCTACTTCCAGATGCACGAGGACGATGTCGAGAAGATCATCGCGCACCCGTTGACGATGATCGGCTCCGACGGCCTGCCGCACGATCGCCACCCGCATCCGCGGCTGTGGGGCACGTTTCCGCGCGTGCTGGCGCGCTACTGCCGCGAGCGCGCGCTGTTCCCGCTCGAGCAGGCGGTCCACAAGATGACCGGGCTATCGGCGCGCAACTTCAAGCTGCACCGGCGCGGCCAGATTCAGGCGGGCTGGTATGCCGACATCGTCGTCTTCGACCCCGCGCGCGTGCGCGACCGCGCCAGCTACGAGCAACCGCTCGAAGTGTCGGAAGGCATCGCCGCGGTCTATGTGAACGGCGTGCCTAGCTGGCGCGGCGAACCGCCTGCGAGCATTGGGCGTGCGGGGAGATGGCTGGAACGCACTGCTTCAGACAGTTGCGCATGAATGCGGGCGCGAAGTGCTGTGATGCGCAATCGGCGTCGGGCGACATTGCTCGCGCTTTGCTCTCTATAGGCCCGGTCCTACCGCCTTGCTGACCGTGGAGTCAGAGCGGGGTGGCGTCGTTCCTCTTGCTTGTAGGCAGGGCTTACTCTGCGGCTCCTAGGAGGAAGCCCGTGGTGAGGCCGTGCGCTTTGAACCAGTGCTTGACCTCGGACTTGTTGTCCGAGAGTACGCGATCGATCTCATCACCCGTCGGCGAGATCCAGCGCTTCCACGAAATCAAGCGGTTGACGACCTGCTTCACTTGCTTGAGCTGCGCCTCATCAAGATCACGGTAGAAGCAGCGAGCCTTCTCGTCGCTGTCATGAATGTCGAGCTTGGCGCACACCGCGTCTCGCAGCAGCTCGGCCCACGCCATCATCGACTTGGATCGCACCATGCGTGTCAACGCCCGCTGCTGATCGTTCGCTGGCCCGAGCTTCGCATTCCAGGAATGGAATCCCAATTCGTCGAGCATGTTGAACAGCGCCACGACGTTGAGCACTTCGGCGCCACGCTTGTAGTCTTTGGCCGTCAAACTCTGCTCGGTTGGTTCGCGCAATAGAAACGAAGTGAAGATCGACTTGCTGAGCATGTCCAGCGTGATCGGGTGTTCGTCGGTGCTCCGATTGCCCGCAGACACCAGCCGCGCCAGCTTGTTACTTGTGTCCTGGAGCACGGCGTTGTAGAGGAAGCTGCGAAAGCGGTCATTCAATTGTCCGGCTGTCTGCAGGGTGTCGTGGTTCTTGAGCCACTTCATGAAACCCGCTTCGGACTTTGTCTCTTCGTCTTCCAGGTCGCGGTAGGCAGCGAAGTCAGCACCGAACTGCGAGCCGAGCTTGAGCACCATGATCGAGGAGAAGAACCGCGTCTGTGCGTACTTGTCGTGCGCTGCAATGTTGGTCTGGTTCAGCAGCCGAAGGTCAGCTTCGTCCAGGTAGACCTTG
>JANMHY010000935.1:0-6724 GCA_031375525.1 Burkholderiales bacterium | reverse complement strand
CCGAGATCGGCGCCGCCGTATTGCACATAGGTCGGCACGTCGCTGGCGCGTACCAGGACCACGCGCACGTCGGCGCGGTTGGTGGCCAGGATCAGCTTGCGCGAGGTCTCGGGGTCGTCCGCGACGTCGATGCCGGCGCGTTTCAACAGCGGCAATGTCTCGTCGAAGATGCGGCCCTTGGACAACGCGAACGTCAACATTACGTGGTTCTCTCGATGTTCGCGCCCACGCCACGCAGCTTTGCTTCCATGCGGTCGTAGCCACGGTCGAGGTGGTAGATGCGATCGACTAGCGTCTCCCCTTCGGCGACCAAGCCGGCGATGACGAGCGACGCCGAAGCGCGCAAGTCCGTCGCCATCACCGTCGCCCCCGATAGCTGCGGCACACCATGCACGACGGCCGTGTGCCCATCGACCTCGATCTTCGCGCCCAGGCGCACCAGTTCGTTGACGTGCATGAAGCGGTTTTCGAAGATCGTTTCGCTGATCACCGCGCTGCCTTCGGCGATGCAGTTCACCGTCATCAACTGGGCCTGCATGTCGGTCGGGTAGGCCGGGTACTCGCTGGTGCGAAAGCTCACCGCCTTCGGCCGGCCGTTCATGCGCACGCGCATCCAGCCGTCGCCTTCGTCGATCTGCGCGCCGGCTTCCTTCAGCTTGTCGATCACCGCGTCCAAGTGATCGGCGCAAGTGCCGGTGAGCTTCACGTCACCGCCGGCCGCCGTCACGGCGCAGAGGAAGGTGCCGGTCTCGATGCGATCCGGGATGATGCGGTGCGGCGCCTTCGGCGCGTGCAGCGCGGCGACGCCCTGCACACGGATGCGGCTCGTGCCCTGGCCTTCGATCTTCGCGCCCATTGCGATCAGCAACTCGGCCAAGTCCGTCACCTCGGGCTCCTGCGCCGCGTTTTCGAGCAGCGTTTCACCGTCGGCCAGCACCGCGGCCATCAGCAGGTTTTCGGTGCCGGTGACGGTGACCATGTCGGTCGAGATGCGTGCGCCCTTCAAACGCGTCGCTTTGGCGACGATGTAGCCATGCTCGACGTCGATCTGCGCGCCCATCGCCTGCAAGCCCTTGATGTGCTGGTCCACCGGCCGCGAGCCGATTGCGCAGCCGCCGGGCAATGACACCTTGGCCTCACCCAGACGCGCCAGCAACGGCCCGAGCACGAGGATCGAGGCGCGCATCGTCTTCACGAGTTCATACGGCGCTTCGGGCGCGCCGATGCGCGTCGCGTCGAGGATCATGCGCGTCGGTGCACTCTCCGGCCGCTCGATCGCCACGCCCATGTGGCGCAGCAGCTTCGCCATCGTCGCTATGTCTTGCAGCTTGGGCACGTTGTCGAGCATCAGCGGCTCGGCCACCAGCAGGGCAGCGCACAACTCAGGCAGCGCGGCGTTCTTCGCGCCGGCAATCGCGATCTCGCCTTGAAGGCGTTGGCCGCCGCGGATGAGGAGCTTGTCCATGTCAGTGGCGCCCGGCCGTCCGGAGCCACTGACGCGCCATCGGGCCACGAAGGGGACCGTTCCGGTCCATGGGGCCGCGAACGAAGTGAGTTGGGGGTTGTTTCATCCGGGTCGTCTTTCGGTTTGACGACGCGGGCCGCGAGGCGCTCAGGTGGACACTGTCTGCAAGCACGCGCCACCAGCCTCCCGCAGCGCGCGCCGCGGGCGGTTCAATGGTGGTGCGGTTGAGCCGACGTGGCTTGCCACTCGGCGGGGGTGAGCGTCTTCATCGACAGCGCGTGGATTTGAGCGCTCATTCTATCGCCCAGCGCCGCATAGACGCGCTGGTGGCGCTGCACGCGCGTCTTGCCGTCGAAATCGGCGGCGACGATGGTGGCAAAGAAGTGCCGGCCGTCGCCCTCGACCTCGAGATGCGTGCATTCGAGGCCGGCAGCGATGAAATTTCGCACTTCGGCGGCGGTGGGGTCGGTCATGACCATTGAATTCTAGGGGCGGGCCGCTACATTCCGTTGCCAAGGGGGAACCACCGCCATGAACACCACCGCCATCGTCACGCTTGCCGTCCTTGTTATCCTGAGTCTGTGGGCGCTCGCCGCCTACAACCGCCTGGTGCGGCACCGCAACGAGATCGGCAATGCGTTTGCGCAGATCGACGTGCAACTGAAGCGCCGCTACGACCTGATTCCCAACCTGGTCGATGTGGCGCGCAAGTACGTGCAGCATGAGCGCGACACGTTGGAAGCGGTGATCGCCGCGCGCAATGGCGCCAAGAGCGCCAGCGAGGCGGCAGCCGCCAAACCGATGGACGGCGCGCGCATCGCCGCGCTCGCCGGCGCCGAGGGCACGCTGGCCGGCCTGATGAACAAGTTGAACGTCGTCGTCGAGGCCTACCCGGAGCTCAAGGCCGACAGCACGCTGCGCGAGTTGTCCGAAGAGTTGAACCACACCGAAAACCGTATCGCGTTCGCGCGCCAGGCCTTCAACGATTCGGTGCTCGAGTACAACAACGCCGCGCAGCAGGCGCCGACGAACCTGATCGCCGGGCTGTTCAGCTTCCGGGAAGCGGCGATGCTGGAGAGCACGACGAAAGAAGTCGAGCGCGCGGCGCCGCGGGTGAATTTGGCGTAGATCTTTTCGGGCTGAGCCTGTCGAAGCCCCATGCGCTTTCGCCGCCACCAGGAAGCCGCCGAACAACAGACGCGGCAGCTGATCGCGTTGTTCGTGCTGGTCGTCATCGGCCTGGTCGTCGCCGTCAATCTCGTGCTGGCGCTGATCTACTGGATCACCGTGCCGTTTGCGCGCGGCCTGCCGGCGTACTTCATCGAAACCAACACCGGCCTGGTGCTGCTGTTCGTGCTCGGCGGTTGTTATGTCGAGTCGATGCGTTTGCACAAGGGCGGCCCGCATGTGGCCGAGCTGGCCGGCGCGCGGCCCGCGCAGCCCAGCGGCAACGACGAGCAATCACGCCGCGAGCAGCGCTTTGTCAACGTCGTGCAGGAGATGGCCATCGCCAGTGGTCAGCGCCCCGCGCCGCAGGCCTGGGTGCTGCCGCGCGACGACGCCATCAATGCACTGGCGGCCGGCTGGCAAGGTGAGGATGCGGTCGTGGTCGTCACCCGCGGCGCGTTGGAGAGACTCACGCGCGCCGAGCTGCAAGGCGTGGTCGCGCACGAGTTCAGCCACATCGTGCATGGCGACACGCGGCTCAACATGCGCCTGGTGGGTATGGTGTGGGGCCTGCAGATGATCTGGGGCCTGGGTCTGTCGCTGTGGAGTGAAGACGAACAGGGCCGCCGCCATGCCGGCGCCTTGTTCGGCTTGGGTTTGATGGCGGTAGGCTCGCTCGGCTGGCTGGCCGGACGGCTGCTGCAAGCAGGAGTCAGCCGGCAGCGCGAGTTCCTCGCCGATGCCTCGGCCGTCAAGTTCGCGCGCCATGTCGATGGCCTCGGCGGCGCGTTGCGCAAGATCGCCGACCAGCAAGTGCGGCGAGTCAAGGGCCTGGCCAGCGCGCACGCGTCCAGCCTCGCGCACCTGCTGTTGTCCAGCGATGCCGCGCCGCGCGGCGGCTGGCGGCGATCGTTGGCCACGCACCCGCCGCTGACGGAGCGCTTGTCGCGGCTGTACGGGCGATCGTTCGAGAGCGATGAAGTGCTGCTGGCGGCGGATCGGTTGACGATGGAGCATGCAGACGAACCGGCCGCCCCGATGCTGGCACCCGCATCGCTTCACCACGTCGACCCAGCCGAGGATGATCGGCATCGAGAACCTTCGGCAAGCGCAGGGCGAACGGCGATCGCCCAGGTCGCCGCAACCCCCGAATCCTCCCGCCACGACGCGACGCAGAAGCCAGTCCACTTCGACGCCGCCGAGCGCGAACGCGACGCCTTACGCCGCACGATGCAGTGGTATGGCATCGGCGAATGGCAGGCGGCGATGCTGGCGCTGGCGATCGATCCGCAAGCCCCGGACGCCGCGGCGCGCTGGCGCGCCTACGAGGCCGCGACGGCCGACCTGCATGTGGCCGGCGCCGTGCGCGAAGAAGTGCAGGCGCTGCGCACCGGCGCGCGCCGCCAGGTGATGGCAACACTGCTCGACCGCGTGCGGCAGTCACCGCCGCAGCATCAACGCCGACTGCAGCGCGAGTGGGCGCTGCGGCGGTCCAGGCTCCGCGGCGCGAACACCACTGCCGATCAGTGGCGCGCCATCGTCATTCGTCATGCTTTCGCGCCACCGCGTCGCGCGCCCGCACGCGGCGGCCTCGCCGACCATGCCGACGAAGTACGCGCCGCGACCCGCTGCATGGCGCGCGTGCTGACGTTGGACCTGTTCACGCAAGACCAATGGCACGACGCCGCCATCGCTGCGCTGGAATCGATGGGTCTGCCGCGGCAACGCAGCCCGGGCATCGGCCTGGCCCCGCCCACCGTGCCGACGCATCAGCGCGAACTACAGGCAGCACTGCGTGTGCGCCGCTTGTCGGTGATGCAAAGACCGCTGCTGGTGCGAGCGTGGATCGAGGCCTCGAAGGGCAGTGCCTTGCCCCCGCACGGCGCAGACGCCCTGCACCTGCTGTGCCTGGCCCTGAACGTGCCGGCGCCCGACTACGCCAGTTCGGTCTGACGCTGGATGACGCGCGACACCAGCCCGTAGTCGATCGCCTCCTGCGCGCTCATCCAATGGTCGCGGTCGATGTCGACCAGCACCCGCTCCAGCTTCTGCCCGGTTTCCTTGGCGATGACGCGAGCGATGCGTTCGCGCATCTTGATGATCTCTTGCGCCTGGATGGCGATGTCGCTGGCCCGGCCTCCCGCGCCGCCGGAGGGCTGGTGGATCATGAAGCGCGTGTTCGGCAAGCAGACGCGGCGCTCTTTCGGCGCGGCGAGAAAAATGTGCGTACCGGCGCTGGCCACCCAGCCGCTGCCGATCGTCGTCACCGGCGCACGCACGAAGCGGATCATGTCGTGGATGGCGTCGCCGGATTCGACGTGGCCGCCCGGTGAAGAGACCAGCATGTGGATCGGCGCGTCGGACTCCTGCGCCAGCAGGATCAGGCGCTCGCAGGTGGCGCGCGCGGCCTTGTCGTCGATCTCGCCGAAGACCATGACGAAGCGCGACTTGAAGGCGAGCTGCTCCATCAGGCTGCTGTTGCGCTCGGGCTTGTCGTCTTTGCCCTTGTCGTCGTCTTCGGCGGGGGAGAGGCGGTGGTTCATGGGGTGCTCCTTCGGATAACTGTCATTGTCTCTTGCGATGCACATCGTGCGTCACCGTCGTCTGCTGCCGCGGCGGCGGCGCCAGCCAATCCGGATGCGCCAGCGTGCGCCGGATGTCAGCCAGGCCGCTGGCCCAATGGTCGCGCATCGACAGCGCGCTGAACTCGTAGTCCTTGTGGTGGCTGTCCCAGGACTTCTCCTGGTAGATCAGGTGGACGACGTTGAAGGTCTTGTCCGACGCCTGCGCCGCCGCTTCCGCGCACCACGCATCGCCCTTGCGCTGCGCGGCCGGCACGCGCGCCAGCACTTCGCGCAGCAGGCGGCGCAGATGTCGCTCACGTTCGAGCTGCCGCGTCACCGCGCGCGTGCGGCTCGAGTAGCGGATGTCCTTGGCGCGCTCTTCCACATCGAGCAGGTTCTTCGGCAGCGGGCCGAGCGCGCTCCACAGATCGACCTGAAACGCCAGCGTGTCGCGCCGCGGTTCTTCGTCGAGCACCGTGGACAACGGCGTGTTCGAGACCAGGCCGCCGTCCCAATAGTGCTGGCCTTTGATCTCCACTGCCGCAAAGCCTGGCGGCAGAGCGCCCGACGCAACGATGTGCGCGGCGGTGATGCGGCCGGCCCACTCGCCGCGCTGGTTGTCGAACAACTCGAAGTTGCCGCTGGCGATGTTGACGGCCGAGACCGTCAGGCGCAGGCCCGACTTGTGATTGATGCGATCGAAATCGACCAGGCTTTCGAGCGTGGCCGCCAGCGGCGTGGTGTCGTAGTAGCTGAGCTCGGTCGGCGCGGCTTGCACGCTGAACGCGGGCGACAGCACGCGCGGCACGAAAAATCCGCGTTGACCTTCGAGCACCGAACGCGAGGCTTCGAACCAGCCGAGTGCCGTGCGCGCCGCTTCGCCGCCCTGCTCCAGCGCATGAGCCCACCACGGCGCCGTGGCCGGCAACAGCGGTGGCGCCGTCACCGTGTTCCAGAACTCGCGCAAACGCTCGACACGTCGCGCCGGTTCGTTGCCCGCGATCAACGCCGCATTGATGGCACCGATCGAGATGCCGGCTGCCCAATCGCATTCGATACCCGCCTCTTGCAAACCTTCGAACACGCCGGCCTGGTAGGCACCAAGCGCGCCGCCGCCTTGCAACACCAGCGCCACGCACTCGTAGGGGAGTTTCTTCATGACCTGATCTTGTAGCCGGTGGCCAGCAGGCGCAACGCGACAGCCGAGACGATCAGAAAACTCGCGCCCACCACCGCCAGCGACAACCACGGCGACACGTCGCTGACGCCGAAGAAGCCGCGCCGAAAACCGTCGATCATGTAGAAGAACGGATTCAGGTGCGACAGCCCCTGCCAGAACGCCGGCAGTGAATGCACCGAATAGAAAACGCCGGAGAGAAAGGTCATCGGCATGATCAAGAAATTCTGGAAAGCCGCGGTCTGATCGAACTTCTCCGCCCACAAGCCGGAGACGAGACCCAAGGTGCCAAGCATGCCGGCGCCGAGTACGGCGAAGATGACGATCCACCACGGCTCTTCAAAATGCGCC
>JANMHY010000904.1:0-1804 GCA_031375525.1 Burkholderiales bacterium | reverse complement strand
AATCGTGCCGATCTTGCTGGCGATGAACACGGTGCGGATCTCGGCCGTGCCGATGACTTCTTCCTTCTGCTCCGGCGCCAGCATGCCGGTCATCGCCGCTTTGATCTCATCGACGGCGTCGTAGATGATGTTGTAGTAGCGGATGTCGACACCGTTGCCTTCGGCCAGCTTGCGTGCATTGGCGTCGGCACGCACGTTGAAGCCGACCACCACCGCCTTCGATGCGATGGCCAGGTTGATGTCGCTCTCGCTGATGCCGCCGACCGCCCCGTGCACGATCTGCACCTTGACCTCGGCCGTTGAGAGTTTGACCAGCGACTGCGACAGCGCTTCCTGCGAGCCCTGCACATCGGCCTTGACGATCAGCGACAGCGTTTGCGTCGCGGCGCCGACCTGGTCGAACATGTTCTCCAGCTTCGCAGCCTGCTGCTTCGACAGCTTGACGTCGCGGTACTTGCCCGAGCGGAAGGTGGCGATCTCGCGCGCACGGCGCTCGTCGGCCATGACCATGAACTCGTCGCCGGCTTGCGGCACCTCGGTCAGGCCCTGGATCTCGACGGGAATCGACGGGCCGGCTTCGTCGA
This sequence comes from Burkholderiales bacterium, assembly GCA_031375525.1. Taxonomy (GTDB): domain Bacteria; phylum Pseudomonadota; class Gammaproteobacteria; order Burkholderiales; family Burkholderiaceae_C; genus CADEEN01. Next base: position 1,220 of record JANMHY010000904.1, on the reverse strand, counting down.
TGGACTTGCCGTTCTCGTCGAGCATGGCACGCACGCGGCCGTAGGAGGAGCCGGCAATCACCACGTCGCCTTTTCTCAGCGTGCCGCTTTGAATCAGCACGGTGGCAACAGGGCCGCGGCCCTTGTCCAACTGCGCTTCGATGACGAGGCCCTTGGCCATCGCCGTCGTCGGCGCTTTCAACTCCAGCACCTCGGCCTGCAGCAGCACCTGCTCCAACAGCGCGTCGATGCCCTGGCCCGTCTTGGCCGACACCGGCACGAACGGCGACTCGCCGCCGAATTCTTCGGGCACCACCTGCTCGGCCACCAGCTCGTTCTTCACGCGCTCGGCATTGGCTTCGGGCTTGTCGATCTTGTTCATCGCCACGACGATCGGCACGCCGGCCGCCTTGGCATGGTGGATCGCTTCTTTGGTCTGCGGCATCACGCCGTCATCCGCCGCAACGACGAGGATGACGATGTCGGTGGCCTTGGCGCCGCGGGCGCGCATCGCCGTGAACGCGGCGTGGCCCGGGGTGTCGAGGAAGGTGATCATGCCGCGCGGCGTCTGCACGTGGTACGCGCCGATGTGCTGCGTGATGCCGCCGGCTTCGCCCGCGGCCACACGCGAGGTGCGGATGTAGTCGAGCAGCGAGGTCTTGCCGTGATCGACGTGGCCCATCACGGTGACCACAGGCGCACGCGACAGCAACTCGCCGGTTTGCGCGGCTTCTTCTTCCTCGGTGAACGCGTCCGGGTCGTCGAGCTTGGCCGGGAAGGCCTTGTGGCCCATCTCCTCGACCAGGATCATCGCCGTCTCTTGATCGAGCGACTGGTTGATCGTCACCATCTGGCCGAGCTTCATCAACTGCTTGACGACTTCGGCCGCCTTGACGCTCATCTTGTGCGCGAGGTCGGCGACGGTGATCGTCTCAGGGATGTGCACTTCCTGAATGACCGCTTCTGCCGGTGCCACCGCGTGATCGACGCCGTTGCCGTCGCGGTCGCCACGGCCGCGGCCGCGCGGTGCGCGCCAGCCGGGGCGGCCACCGCCGCCAGTGTCGCCGCGGGTCTTGAGCGCGCGCTTCTTCGCCGCGTCGTCAGCCCAGCTCGACGAGTGCTTCTCCGACTTGACCGACTTCTTGTCGCCAGGCTTGGCAGCGCCGGCTGCGGCGGGCGCGCCCGGCCGAGCGGCCGGCTTGTGGATGGTGCCCTTGATGCCAGCCGCGTCAGCGACCGGC
>JANMHY010000883.1:0-2793 GCA_031375525.1 Burkholderiales bacterium | reverse complement strand
GGTTGCCTCGCTTGTCGTTGACTTTCAGCGTCGGCATATTGAGGTTGCGCGCACGCAGCGACATCTTGCGCTTGACATAGAACGGGTTCGCCCAGCGCAGGCCCTCCGTGCGGTCGGTGCCGGCATAGCGGCCGAAGAGGTTCAGGATCGCCGCCTCGTTGGGCTGCAGCATGTACAGGCCGACAAGGATGAACACACCCGCCAAGGGCAGCAACGCGCGCAAACCCACGCCCCAACCGCCGCCGGCGCCCGGCGCAAGCACGAACGAGAGCACAGTGCCGGCGATCAGCAGCACGCCAACAGCGGCCGCCGCATAGCCGTCGATCGAGCGCAACTCGCGTTCCGAAGTGCTGTTTCTCATGATGTTCCTCCTAGGAATCAAAGTGATATCACTTTAGTAGCGGCCCGGCGGGCCGTCAAGTGCGGCGGCGTAACGCCGCGACAACGCTCCCCCCCATGCTCTGGCGGCCAACGCGATGCCGCGCTGTGAAGTCGCGTCCGCCTGTGGTCGAATGCTTCGTCGAGACACCTCACCCCCCAATTCATGGCCCTCAAAACACGCTCCTCCCGCCGCTGGCTGCGCTTGCGCCGCCAGGTGCTGCGCCAGGGGCCGTGGCGGGTGACGCTGGCGGTGGCCGCCGCTGCCGGCGTGGCGGCGGTGCTGGCCAGTCAGGGTGGGTTGTGGCTGGCCGGTGCGCCTGTGAACATGGCGCTGGCGCTGGCGTTCTTCGTGGCAGCCGCCGGCCTGGTGGGCGCCGCGGTCTGGCCCCTGATGCGCATGCTGCGCGACCTCGAAGCCGCGCGCGTGCAGCTCGACGTGCTGGCCACGCGCGACGAGCTCACCGGCGTCTTCAACCGCCGCCAGTTCCTCGTCCTGGCCGACCGTGAATGGGCGCGCTGCCGACGCTACGACATGGGCGCGGCGATGGTGATGCTCGACGTCGATCACTTCAAGCGCGTCAACGATCTCAATGGCCACTTGGCCGGCGACCTGATGCTGCGCGAGATCGCACGCGCTGCCGGCGAGACGCTGCGCCACGCCGACATCCTCGGCCGCTTCGGCGGCGAAGAGTTCATCGTCTTCCTGCCGCACACCGACACGCTGGGCGCGCTCGACGTGGCCGAGCGCATCCGCGAGCGCGTGGCCGCGATCAAGCTCGAGTGGCGCGGCCAGCAGATCGCCACCACTGTCAGCCTGGGCGTGGCCACGCTCGGCATCTCGCACGACACCGTCGGCGCGCTGATCGCCGATGCCGACCGTGCGCTCTACACCGCCAAGGACGCCGGGCGCAATTGCGTGCGCACGCCGATGGCGATCGAGGCCTTTGATTTGTCGAACAGCGCCGAGCTGCCGTGGGGCAGGTCGGGTGTTCGCTGAGCGCTGCTACAGCTTGAGCGGCGCGGCGTAGCCCGTCATCTCCAGATAGCCCCAGCCGATGCGCGCGCCGTCGGCCGCGCGCTTCAACGCCGACAAGCCTTCCCAGTAAACAGATCCCGTGCTGCTGCGGCTGTCGAGTTCTTGCGCTTCGAACAGCGCCTGCACTTCGAACTCGCCGGCCGGGCAGCGCAGGCGCCAGCGCACGGGGTAGGTGGCGCGCGTCGCGGCGCTGGTCCAGGTCTGCAAGGGCTCGAACACCGCTTCACCGATGTTGAAGATGCGCAGCGTGCCGTCGCGCGCGCGGTGGCTGCCGCCGGACCAGACGGCGGCACCGCGCGCATCGCGCAGGCGAAACGCCGTCAGCGCACCGCCGTCGTCGAGGTTGATGCCGATCCAGTCCCAGCCGACGGCGGACTCAGGCATCAGCGAGCCGCTCCACTCGTGGTCGAGCCAGGCGCGTCCGCGCACGGCGGTGCGTTCGCGTGCGCCGTGTGTCAACTGGCCTTGCACGCCGAGCTGCACCTGGCTGTAGTAGTGGCTCGCGTTGTCGGGGCGGGGGCCCTTGCGGCTGAAGCCCTGCTCGCCTTGAAGCAGCAGCGGCTGTGTCGGCGTGAGCGACAGGTCGAATGCGAAGCCGGCTGCGTCGTCGCCGAGCTTCGCGTCGTAGCGCTCGGCGTTGCGCTCGAAGCGCCACGCGCCGATGTGCACGCGCGTGTCGGCTGGCGCGGCGGCTGCGCGCGGCGCCTGTGCGTCGCCGTTCCAGCGCGCGATGCGCTCGGCGTGCACCAGGCGCTTCGAAGACACGTCACTCAAGGCCGCATGCGCGAACAGCAACTGGCGCGCCGCGAAGCGGCTCTCGATCTGCTGGGCCACGCCGGTGCGCGAGCGGAAGAAGGTGAGCTGGAAGCCGAAGGCCGGCGTGTCGCTGCTGGCGTTGTCGCGCTGCAGCCAGCCGGTCGCGTACCACCATTCGATGCCGAACTCGTTGTGCGCGCCGTGGTCGCGCGGGAAGGCGAGCGTGCGCGGCGTCGCTTGATCGGCGCGGGCCAACGTCGGCAAACCGCTGGCGGCGAGCAACGCCAGCAAGGCTCGGCGCGGGGGGATCACCAGTCTTCCTTTACCGCCGCAACGACATCGCGGCCCGCCGCCGCACGCGCTGCCAGCGCCGCCGTCATGCTGCCGGCGACGAGCACGCCGAGCAGCAGCACGCCGACGCGCGCCCACGGCACCAGCAGCTCCATCGTCCAGTGAAAGCTCTGCGGGTTGACGACATGCACCAGCACCACGGCCACGGCCAGGCCGAGCGCCAGGCCCATCAGCGCGCCGGCCGCGGTCCAGGTCAGGCCTTCGGCGGCGACGAGGGTGACGATTTGGCGGCGCGTAAAGCCGAGGTGCGCGAGCAATCCAAACTCGCG
>JANMHY010000238.1:0-2210 GCA_031375525.1 Burkholderiales bacterium | reverse complement strand
TCTCGCAGCGTTGCCGAGCGCATCGCGGCCGTCGAACAACTGCGCCGCGACCACGAAGGGGTCACCGCCGATGCTGAACCGCGACTTCAAAGAGTTTGTCGCCTCGTTCAACGCACACGCGGTTGAATACCTCGTCGTCGGCGGTTATGCGCTCGCGGCGCATGGCCGGCCGCGCTACACCGGCGACATCGACCTCTGGATTCGAGCCACGAACGACAACGCAGTGCGCGTCCTGGCGGCGCTGGCCGACTTCGGCTTCGCCGGATTGAACATCACGGCCGACGACCTGATTCGCCCCGGCAATGTCATCCAGCTCGGCTACCCGCCGCGCCGCATCGACTTGCTGACCTCCATCGACGGCGTTGGCTTCGAAGCGTGTCATGCGCAACGCCAGAACTTTGTGTTCGATGGTGTGGAACTGCCCATCATCGGTTTGGCCGACTTCAAAACCAACAAGCGCGCGAGCGGCCGCAAGCAGGATTTGGCCGATCTCGAAGCGCTCGGTGACGGCACCGACTGAGCGCCTGTCGGTTGCGCGCTTGCTCAGTCCTTCGTGCGGCCCACCGAAGGCGCAGACCGCTGAAAGATCTTCAGGCGGTCAGATCGAGCAGGCTGCCGAGCATGCGGTCCTGCGTCTTCAGCGTCAGCACGTTGGCCTTGAAGGCGTAGGTGGCGGACATCTGCGTCACCACGTCCTCGGCGAGCGCATCGCCGGGTTCGGCGGCCTGGCCGGTCGAGACGACGACGCCGCTATCGGGTTGTGCCGTCTGCTGACCGAGTTGACGCCGGAATCCCAGCGTCTGCGCATTGGCAATGTTGTGCGCGGCCGTCGCAAGCTGGCTCGAGGCGGCGTTCAGTCCGGACAGGGCGATCGAGGCGATGCTGCTCATGGCTGCTCCTGAGCAGACCATCGGCCGGCGGCGCGTCGACTTGAGCGAACGATTGCGACCGATGTCACGGCGCGGCGCGCCCGCCAACTCGGCTGCACCATGGCTCGTGCAACTCTGCGCTGCCATCGCTCTGCCGCCCTTGTCGACCCCATACACTGGCGTGATGCCGCAACCACCAGCGCGCCCCGTTGTAGCGACAGCGCTTTTCTGCGCCGACGCGCCGGTGTTGTCCGGTATCTCGCCGCGTTAGGCCGCACTGATGGCGTCAGTGAACGTTCGTGTTGAGCAAGCTGACTACGATCGCGCGTGGGGTTTCGTGGTCGCGCACCTTCGTCGCCAAGGCACGACACCAATCTCACTTCGCCCACTTAGCTACATCGCGTGGTTCGTGTTCAGCATTCCACTCTTCGTTCTGGTTGCCGGGCCCAATCACCTGCATGCCAATGATCGGCAAATCATTCGCTGGTCTGTGCTTGCGTTGATGGTTGTGCCACTTGTATTTGCGCTTGCCGTGAGTCGCCTCCGCAAGGCAGACACCCGTGCACTCCAAGGTTTGGCACCTTCTGCAGAAGAGCCACTGCATCTTGAGGTCAGCGCAGCCGGGTTGTCGGCCTCGACGGACACTATGCGCGCGGCATTTCCCTGGTCAGCGGTGTCCATCTTCGTTCTCGACCCGCAGTTTGTGATTCTGTTAGCGCCGAGAGTGGCGCCGTTCCCTGTGCCTTTGAGGGGCAAAGGGGGTGAAGACGAGTACTACACGTTCGTGCGCCACGCGCAACAGTACAAGGAGGCTGCTAGTGCGGCCTCGTATCTTGGACCGCCCAAGTCGACAACCGTGAACAACGCAGACGGTGACCAGGCCGGTCCGGATGACGTCGGCGACGCGTAGGGCCAGAGAAGCCTCCAAGCCCGTCGGCTCATGCACATCCTCGATTTCCGCCACCGCCTGCGCGCCCTCGGCGCCAACCCGGCACACGAACAGCATGTGCTGCGACGTTGGATGCAGGCCAAGTCGCAGGACAGCGGGCGGCGGCGCATCGACAACTACCTGCCGCGCACGCTGCGCGATGCGCTGCCCGAGTTAACCGATGAACTCGCGTCACTCGCGCGCCTGCACGCCGAGCACCCCGCCGCCGACGGCTCGGCGCGCTTGCTGATCGCGCTGCACGATGGCCAGACCGTCGAGGCGGTGCGGCTGCCGCGTGGCGAAGGCCTGTGCGTGTCGTCGCAAGTCGGCTGCGCGGTCGGCTGCACCTTCTGCATGACGGGCACGATGGGCCTCGTGCGCCAGCTCGGCAGCGCCGAGATCGTGGCGCAGGT
>JANMHY010000861.1:0-1891 GCA_031375525.1 Burkholderiales bacterium | reverse complement strand
CAGGCCGAGCATGGCCATGAATCGCCGGCCTGGCTGTTCACGACTTCGCGCGCGCTGGCTGAAGACGTGATGCGGCGCGTGCCGGCGCTCATCGACACTTTGCCGCCGACCGCGCGCGATGCCGCGGGCGCGGCCTGGCGCGACTACGGCGAAGTCATCGTCTGCGACACGCGCGAAGAACTCGCCGCGGTGTCCGACCAGTACGCCAGCGAGCACCTCGAAGTGCATGCGCGCGATCTCGAGTGGTGGCTTGCGCGCCGGACCTGCTACGGCTCGCTCTTCCTCGGCGAGGAAACCACGGTGGCCTACGGCGACAAGGCCAGCGGCCCGAACCATGTGCTGCCGACCAAGGGCGCGTCGCGCTACTCGGGCGGCCTGTCGGTGCACAAGTTCATGAAGACGCTGACGTGGCAGCGCATGACGCGCGACGCGGCGCGCGACATCGGGGAAGTCACTGCGCGCATCTCGCGCCTGGAAGGCATGGAGGCGCATGCGCGCACGGCGGACGATCGGCTGGCGAAGTACTTCCCCGACCAGACATTCGAGCGCGGTGAGCCGGTGAAGGTATGAAGCTGGCGAGCCTGTTCGACCTGAGCGGCAAGCGCGCGCTGGTCACCGGCGGCAATTCGGGCATCGGCGCCGCGATGGCGCGCGCGCTCGGCTTGGCCGGCGCGCGCGTGTTGCTGGTCGCGCGGCGCGAGGCCGAGCTGAACAACGTGGCGCAGCAGTTGCGCGCCGAGGGCATCGAGGCCGACACGCTGAGCGCCGACCTTACGAACGTGGCAGCGCTGCGCGCCGCGGCGCAACGCGCCGGCGAGATCGACATCCTCGTCAACGCGGCCGGCACCAACCTGCGCCAGCCATTCGCTGAAGTCACCCCCGAGGCCTGGCAGGCGCAACTCGCGCTGCACCTTGGCGCGCCGTTTTTTTTCACGCAGTCCCTGGCGCCCGGCATGGCCACGCGCGGCTGGGGCCGTGTGATCAACATCGCCTCGCTGCAAAGCCACCGTGCGTTTGCCAACAGCGCACCGTACGGCGCCGGCAAGGGCGGCATCGTGCAGCTCACGCGCGCGATCGCACAGGAGTGGGGGCCGCGCGGCATCACCTGCAACGCCATCGGCCCCGGCTTCTTTCCGACTGCCCTTACCGCACCCGAGTTCGCCGATGCAGCGTTGGCCGAGAAGCACGCACAGAACACCTGCCTCGGCCGCAACGGCGAACTTGCCGACTTGCACGGCGTGACGGTCTTCCTTGCCAGCGATGCCAGCGCGTACATCACCGGCCAGACGCTGATGGTCGATGGCGGCTACACGGCAAGATGATGACTGCACGCACTGACGCCTTCTGGATGCCGTTCACGCCGAACCGGCAATTCAAATCCTCACCGCGGCTCGTTGCGTCCGCGCAAGGCATCGCCTACAGCACGCCTGAAGGCCGCAAGGTGCTCGACGGCACGTCGGGCTTGTGGTGCGTCGGCGCGGGCCACTGCCACCCGCGCATCGCCGAAGCGATGAAACGGCAGATCGACACGCTCGATTTCGCATCGAGTTTTCAGGTCGGCCATGCCGGTGCGTTCGAACTTGCCGAGCGCATCGGCGCGCTCGCGCCGCCGGGCATGGACCGTGTGTTCCTCGTCAACAGCGGCTCCGAGGCGATCGACACCGCACTGAAGATCGCGCTGGCCTACTGGCGCGCGCGCGGCGAGGGCCAGCGCAATCTGTTCGTCGGCCGCGAGCGCGGCTTTCATGGCGTAGGCTTCGGCGGCATCTCGGTCGGCGGCATGACGAACAACCGGCGCGCCTTTGGCGGTGCGCTGCTGCGCAGCGATCATCTGCGCGCCACCTGGGATCCGGCAACGCAGGCCTTTGTGCGCGGCCAGCCCGAGACCGGC
>JANMHY010000814.1:0-2689 GCA_031375525.1 Burkholderiales bacterium | reverse complement strand
CGAGAAGACAAGCGATGGCAAATTCATCGTCGTCGAATCGGCCGGCGCAGAGAAGCGCATCGCCTTCGACTTGCTGCTGTGCGCCGTCGGCCGCAGCGCACGCCTGAAAGGCTTCGGCCTCGAAGAACTCGGCATCGCCGTCAACAAGACAGTTCAGGTCAACGAATACCTGGAAACCAGCTTCCCCAACATCCTCGCCGCCGGCGACGTCGCCGGGCCTTACCAGTTCACGCACACCGCCGCGCACCAGGCTTGGTACGCGAGCGTCAACGCTCTCTTCGGCACCTTCAAGAAATTCAAGGCCGACTACTCGGTGATCCCGTGGGCGACCTTCATCGACCCCGAGGTCGCACGCGTCGGCTTGAACGAGCAGGAAGCCAAAGAAAAAAACATCGCCTGCGAGGTCACCAAGTACGGCATCGACGATCTCGATCGCGCGATCGCCGACAGCGCCGCGCACGGCTGGGTCAAGGTGCTGACCGTCCCCGGCAAGGACACCATCCTCGGCGTGACGATCGTCGGCGTGCACGCCGGCGACCTGCTCGCCGAGTACGTGTTGGCGATGAAGCATGGCCTCGGCCTGAACAAGATCCTCGGAACCATCCACACCTACCCGACTCTGGCAGAGGCCAACAAGTACGCCGCGGGCGAATGGAAGCGCGCGCACCAGCCGGTCAAGCTGCTCGAATGGGTTGGCAAATTCCACGCTTGGAGACGCGCATGAAAAAACTGTTGACCGCCCTGCTGTTGTTCGTTGCTGCGTTCGCGCACGCGCAGTCTTTCGACCACGGTTACGCAGCGTGGGACGGCCTCGTCAAGAAGCACGTCAAATGGCTGCCCGACAACAAGCAGAGCCGCGTCGACTACGCCGCGTTCGCCAAAGACCGCGCCGAGCTGAAGAAGGTGTTGGATGCCCTGTCGGCCGTGCCGAAAGCTGAGTTCGACGGCTGGAGCAAAGAGCAGCGCATGGCGTTCTTGATCAACGCCTACAACGCCTTCACGGTCGAAGTGATTCTGACCAAGTACCCCGACATCAAATCGATCAAGGAACTCGGCCTGTTCAACCGCGGGCCGTGGAAGAACGAGTTCTTCACGCTGCTCGGCGCCAAGCACCACCTCGACTGGATCGAGCATGAAGAGTTGCGGCCGAAGTACGGTGACCCACGCGTGCATGCCGCCGTCAACTGCGCGTCGATCGGCTGCCCGGCGCTGCGCCACGAAGCCTTCACCGCCGCCAAACTCGACGCCCAGCTGGAAGACGGCATGATGCGCTTCCTGGGCGACCGCACGCGCAACCGTGTGGCCGATGGCAAGTTGCAAGTCAACTCGATCTTCAAATGGTTCAAAGAAGACTTCGAAAAAGGCCAGAAGGGGTTCTCGAGCGTCGAGGACGTGTTCGCCAAGTACGCGACGCAGTTGAGCGACAAGGCCGACGAGCAGGCGGCGGCGAAGGCCAAGTCGCTGCCGCTGGTGTTCCTCGATTACGACTGGTCGCTCAACGCCGCAGGGCGTTGATCTTTTTCTGCCGTCGGGCGCTGATCGCCGGCTGGGCCTTTGCCGCAGCCGTTGCGCTGCCCGCCGCGGCGGCCGAGCTGGCCTCGCCGATCGGCCCGGCGGCCGAGCCGGCGCCGCCGTGGCAGGTCAAGGGCCTGCCGCAACAGACCAAGCCGCTGACGCGGTTCTCGGTGGTGGAACAAGACGGCGTGCGCGTGCTGCGCGTCGAATCCGACCACGCCTACGGCAACCTGGTGCACCCGTTGTCGGGCGCGCGTGCCGGCACGCTGACGTGGCGCGGGCGTGTGGACCAGGTGCCCACCGGCGCCGATCTGCAGCGCAGGAGCGGCGACGACGCCGCACTGAAAGTCTGCGCGCTGTTCGATCTGCCGGCGGCGCAGGTGCCCTTCGTCGAGCGCCAGTTGCTGCGCATCGCCTCGGCGCGCGCCGGCGAGGCGCTGCCCACGGCCACGCTGTGTTATGTCTGGGACCCGCTGCTGGCCGACGGCGCGCTGCTGCACAACGCCTTCACGCACCGCGTGCGCTACATCATCGTGCGCGGCACGCCGGGGCAGTGGAGCGACGAGCGCCACGACCTGGCCGCCGACTTCCGCCGCGCCTTCGGTGACGACGCGCGCGACGTGCCTGCACTGACCGGCATCGGCATCAGCGCCGACAGCGACAACACGGCCTCGCGCAGCGTCGGCTACCTCGGCGATCTTCGACTGTTCCAGCCGCGATGAAGAAGGTGCTGTTGCTCGGCGCCGGCCATGCGCAGTTGTCGGTGCTGCAAGCGCTGTCGCAGCAGCGCATGCCCGGCGGCGATCTGCTGCTGGTGACGCCGCACCCGCGCCAGCTCTACTCGGGCATGGTGCCGGGGCTGATCGCCGGCCGCTTCAGCGAAGACGAGTGCGCGGTCGACATCGTGGCGCTGGCCCAGGCCGCGGGCGTGCACCTGCGCATCGGCCAGGCGGTGGCGCTCGACGCCGCAGCGCGCCAGGTCACGCTGGCCGACGGCGAGCAGATCGGCTACGACGTGCTGTCGATCAACACCGGCCCGGTGCAGGACCGCGAGCGCAGTGCCGGCGCGCGCGAGCACGCCCTGTTCGTGCGGCCGATCGAGAGCTTCATCGCGCTGTGGCAGCAGACGCGCGCGCTGGCCGACGAGCGTCCGCTGTCGGTCGTCGTCATCGGC
>JANMHY010000806.1:0-3426 GCA_031375525.1 Burkholderiales bacterium | reverse complement strand
ATAGCGACTGCCACAAACTTGCCCAGGACAAGCAAGAGATAGTCGCCAGCGCTCCAAACATGGCTGATCTGACTCCACGCGATCACCGCCTTTTGACCTCCAACGGTGACCTCGACTGCAGAAGGTGTCAGCGCCACTTGGCGAACGGGGTACTTTCGCGCCAAGCGCTTCGCTTCGCGTGAGCGCGCGAAGTAGAAAAAGACTGGGCCGGCGACAGACAGCGCGAAGAACGCCACAAAAGAAGCCGTGATCCAAGCGGACACACCAAGCGCGTGTACCAATGCGACTAAAGCAGCAATAAACACGGGTGGTCCGAACGTAGACCAGCGGCGCAGTTCAGTGACTGAGCGTACATAGAAGGCACGTTCAGCGTGAGCCGCGCCTTCCTGGTCGTAGATTGCATCAAACGCGTACATGCTCGCTAAGCTCAATTAATGCTACGCCGGTTGGTCGCGCGCTTCTCAATCTCATCCCACCGCCACTCAATCCCCAACCCCTGCGCCGCCGCTGCGACCGCGCACCCGTCCTCGATCACCAACCGGCTCGAGACCACCGCATCCAACTGCGGGATGTACTCCACCCACGCCGCGTTCGGCACCGCGGCCGTCAGGCTCGCGTGCAGCTCCATCAGGAAGTGCGGCGCGACGGCGAGGTTGTGGCACTCGGCCAGATGCGCGACCTTCAGCCACGGCGTGATGCCGCCGATGCGGGCCACGTCCACCTGGATGATCGATGCGGCGCCGCTGCCGATGTAGGCCGCGAACTGGCTCGGCGAGTAGAGCGACTCGCCGACAGCGATCGGCACCGCGCTCGCGGCCGCGAGGCGCTGGTGGCCGATCAGGTCATCCGCCGGCAGCGGCTCTTCGAACCACGCAATGCCGAGCGCGGCATAGGCATCGGCACGGCGCAGCGCTTCGCTCAGCGTGAAGCACTGGTTGGCATCGACCATGATCTCGAAGCCGGCGCCCACAGCCTTGCGCACCGCAGACAAGCGCGCCACATCGTCGGCCACGCGCGGCAGGCCGACCTTGATCTTCGCGCCCTGAAAACCCGCCTCCTTCGCGGCCACGGTTTCACGCACGATGGCCTCGGTGGAGAGGTGCAGCCAGCCGCCTTCGGTTGTATAGACAGGCGTGCGTCGCTTGGCGCCGCCGGCCGCCTTCCACAAGGGCTGACCGTCGCGCTTGCAGCGCCAGTCCCACAGCGCCGTGTCGATGGCCGCCAGCGCCAGGCTCGTGATCGCGCCGACGCTGGTGGCATGTGTGGCAAATAGCAGGTCGCGCCAGATCGCTTCGATGCACGCCGGGTCGCGGCCAATCAGCTTGGGGGCCAGATGGTCGGCCAGCAGCGCGGTGACCGACGATCCCCCCGTGCCGATGGTGTAGCTGTAGCCGACGCCTTGCGATCCGTCGTCGCAGGTGATGCGCACCATCGGCGTTTCCTGCACGACAAAGCTCTGGATCGCGTCGCTGCGCGGCACCGGGGGCGGCAGGTCGATGCGCCAGACATTGACGGCAGTGATGCGAGTGCTCATCGGCGATTCGATCTCAAGCCAGATGCGCGCGGTCGTTGGAGAAATCGAGCACCCAGCGCTCGCCGCCGTTGGCCGCGGCTTCACTGCGCCAGCAGGTGATCGAGGTGTGCCCCGCCGCCGGGTAGGCGCGCCGAAACGCCGCGTCGCCATAGCCGAAGAAGTACTGGAACGCGGCCTGGATCACGCCGCCGTGCGTCAGCAGCGCGAGGCGCTTGCCTTGATGCTCACTGACAAGGCGGTGCAGCGCGCTGTGCACGCGCGTCGTGAACTCGATGCCCGTTTCGCTGCCGGGCTGGAAGCGATGAAACGGCCGATGGCGCTCGTTGAGCTGCTTCCACTGCGCCATGAATTCGTCGGCGGGGATCGTGCCGTCGTCGCTGCGCCATTCTTCGAGGTCACGGTCCGGCGTCACCGGCAGGCCGAGCGCGGGTGCGACGATCGCAGCCGTTTCCAGGGCACGCCGCTCGGTGCTCGACAGCAGCACATCAGCCGCCAGCTTCGCATCCGAGGCGAGGCGCTCACGCAGGCGATGCGCTTGCGCGCGGCCCTCGTCCGTCAAGCCCAGGTCGCGCAGCGGGCCGCCTTCGCGCTCCGGGCCGTCACGGTAGTCGCCGTGGCGGATCAGCAAGACCGCGGTCATGCCTTCAAAACCCCATCGTCTTCGGCAGCCACAGCGAGATCGCCGGGATATAGGTCAGGATCACCAGGCTGGCCAGCAGCGGCACCAGCCAGGGCAGGATCGCCATCGTCGTGCGCTCGACGGAAAGTTTGGCCACGCGCGCCAGCACGAACAACACCATGCCCATCGGCGGGTGCAGCAGGCCGATCATCAGATTCAACACCATCACCAGGCCGAAGTGCACCGGGTCGACGCCGAGCTTGTGGCAGATCGGCAGCAGGATCGGCACCAGGATCGTGATGGCGGCCGTGGGCTCCAGGAAACAGCCGACGAATAGCATCAGCAGATTGGCCATCAGCAAGAAGAGCCACGGACTCTTGGTGACGGCGAGCACCCATTCGGCGATCTGCGCCGTGACGCCGGTGGCGGTCAGCATCCAGCCGAAGATCGATGCCGCGGCGACGATGAACATCACGGTGGCCGTGGTCTCCACGGTGTCGAGGCTGACCTTGACGAACATCTTCCAGCTCATCGTGCGGTACCACGCCAGGCCAAGCACCAGCGCCCAGGCGCTGGCCGCGATGGCGCCCTCGGTGGGCGTAAAGAGGCCCGTGGTCATGCCGCCGATGAGCAGCACCGGGGTCATGATCGGCAGCACGGCCTGGAAGCGAAAGATGCGGTCGAGCACGAAGATCAGCACGATGGCGCCGAAGACCACCGGTTGCGCCGGCAGGCCCAGCTTGGCGACCAGCGCCCAGGCGATCAGCGGCCACGCGATGACGATGGCCAGCTCGATCAGTGCGCCGCCGAAGCGGCTGCCGGAGAACTTGATGTCGCCGCCCCAGCCATTCTTGTGCGCGAAGTAGGCCACCGTGACCATCATCAACAGCGCCATCAGCACGCCGGGCAGGATGCCGGCCAGGAACAGCGCGCCGACCGAGACGTTGGCCATCATCGCGTAGATCACGAAGGGCAATGACGGCGGGATGATCGGGCCGAGCGTGGCCGACGCCGCAGTGACGCCAACCGCGAACTCGAGGTCGTAGCCATGGTCCTTCATGGCCTTGATTTCCACCGTGCCCAGGCCCGCGGCATCGGCGATCGCGGTGCCGCTCATGCCGGCGAAGATCACCGAGCCGATGACGTTGACGTGGCCCAGGCCGCCCTTCAACCAACCCACCAGCGCCAGCGCGAAGTTGTAGATCCGGTTGGTGATGCCGGCGTTGTTCATCAGGTTGCCGGCCAGGATGAAGAACGGCACCGCCAGCAGCGG
>JANMHY010000675.1:0-2231 GCA_031375525.1 Burkholderiales bacterium | reverse complement strand
CGCCATCGAGCGCGAGTACCGCGTCATGGCGGCGCTGCGCTCGCAGGGCGTGCCGGTGCCCGAGATGCTGGCTTTATGCGACGATGAATCGGTGATCGGCCGCGCCTTCTACATCATGGGTTTCGTCGATGGCCGCGTGCTCTGGAACCAGGCGCTGCCCGAAGCCGGCCGCGAAGAGCGCGGCGCGATCTACGACGAGATGAACCGCGTCATCGCCGGCCTGCACAAGGTCGATGTGCAGGCGGCGGGCCTGGCCGACTACGGCAAGCCCGGCAATTACTTCGAGCGCCAGATCGGGCGCTGGGGCAAGCAGTACGTCGCTTCGCTAGGTTCACCAGGACCGCAGCCGATCGACGCCATGGACCGGCTGATCGAGTGGCTGCCGGCGCACATGCCGGCGAGTGCGCGCGATGAAACCAGAGTCGCCGTCGTCCACGGCGACTACCGGCTCGACAACCTGGTGTTCCATGCCACCGAGCCGCGCGTGCTCGCGGTGCTCGACTGGGAGCTGTCCACCCTCGGCCACCCGCTGGCCGACTTCAGCTACCACTGCATGGCCTGGCACATCCCGCCGGGCGCGTTTCGCGGCATCGGCGGACTCGATCACGCGGCGCTCGGCATCCCGGTTGAGTCCGCATACGTCGCCCGTTACTGCGAGCGCACCGGCTTCACGACGCCGCTAGAACTCGCCGGCGACTGGAACTTCTATCTCGCCTACAACCTGTTCCGCATGGCGGCGATCCTGCAAGGCATTGCCAAGCGGGTCGAAGACGGCACGGCGTCCAGCGAGCAAGCCCGGCAGGCCGCGGCCGGTGCACGGCCTTTGGCCGAACTCGGCTGGCAATTCGCTCAACGAACTTGAAGAAAGAAAACACGATGGACTTCTCCTACTCCGACCGCACGAACGCCCTGCGCGAGCGCGTCAGCGCCTTCATGGCCGAACATGTCTATCCGGCCGAGCCGGCGTTTGCCAACGAACTCGAAGCCAACACGCAGGCCGGCAAGCGCTGGACACCGCTCAAGGTCATCGAGCAACTCAAGCCGAAGGCGCGCGCCGCCGGCTTGTGGAACCTGTTCCTGCCCGACAGCTCGATGGGCGCCGGCCTGACCAACACCGAGTACGCGCCGCTGGCCGAGATCATGGGCCGCGTGCCGTGGGCCAGCGAAGTCTTCAACTGCTCGGCGCCCGACACCGGCAACATGGAGGTGTTGGTGCGCTACGGCACCGCCGAGCACAAAGAGCGTTGGTTGAAGCCGCTGCTGGCCGGCGAGATCCGCAGCGCGTTTGCGATGACCGAGCCCAACGTCGCGTCGAGCGACGCCACCAACATCGAAGCGCGTATCGAGAAGCAGGGCGACGACTACGTGATCAACGGCCGCAAGTGGTGGATCTCCGGCGCCGGCGACCCGCGCTGCGCGGTGATGATCTTCATGGGCAAGACCGATCCGACCGCAGCACGGCACTCGCAGCAGTCGATGATCCTGGTGCCGATGGCCACGCCTGGCGTCAAGGTGCTGCGCCCGCTGTCGGTGTTCGGCTACGACGATGCGCCGCACGGCCACATGGAGATCGACTTCACCGACGTGCGCGTGCCGGCGTCGAACCTGCTGCTGGGCGTTGGCCGCGGCTTCGAGATCGCGCAGGGCCGCCTCGGCCCCGGCCGCATCCACCACTGCATGCGCCTGATCGGCCTGGCCGAACGTGCGCTCGAACTGATGTGCCGGCGATCGATGAAGCGCGTCGCCTTCGGCCGCCCGGTGTCGGACCAGGGCGTGACGCGCGAGCGCATCGCCGAGGCGCGCTGTCAGATCGAGCAGGCGCGCCTGCTGACGTTGAAGGCCGCGTGGATGATGGACAAGGCCGGCAACAAGGCTGCACAAACCGAGATTGCGATGATCAAGGTCGTCGCGCCGAACTTGGCCTGCCGCGTCATCGACTGGGCGATGCAAGCGCACGGCGGCGGCGGCATGAGTCAGGATTTTCCGCTGGCCTATTTCTACACGGTGGCGCGCACGCTGCGCTTCGCCGATGGCCCGGACGAGGTGCACCGCAACTCGTTGGCCAAGATGGAGCTCGGCCGGCAGGCCGCCTAGCTTTCGCTGGTCTGCGGGCGCGGCGCCGGCACCGCGCCCCAGGTGCTCGGCCGCGTGCTGTTGACCGCGCCGCGCGAGACGTCTTCGGCCACGCGGCGCGCCGCAGCGGCCGCAGCCAGACCGAGCGACAACGCGCC
>JANMHY010000615.1:0-2079 GCA_031375525.1 Burkholderiales bacterium | reverse complement strand
GCGCGGGCGGAGGACATCAAGGCAGCGCTGAGCGCGGCGGCGACGAGCGTGAAGCGAAACGTGGACATGCGAGATCTCCTCAAGCGTTGACGTTGTCGTGCGTATCGGCGCGACCGAAGCGCGCTTCGAGCACGTCGGCCTCATGCGCATCACGCAGGGTCTTGGCCAGCGTGAACACGGACGAGATCAGGAACAGCCAGTTCACGCCGAGGTAAGCCTTGTAGGTCGGGTTGACTTCCATCCGCCACAGGCCCCAGCCGGTGAGTGCCATCGCAAAGCCGAAGCCGGCCCAGACGACACTGCCCCACATCGGCGTGTCGACCTTGCAGTGCTGGTTGTCGCGGATGTACTTCGACAGTGCGAACGCGGTCGACAGGCAGAACACATAACCCATCACCATGAACGCGCGGTCGAGGTCCTGTCCCGGCAGCCAGGCCAGGCCGACCGCGCACAGCGAGGCTGCCGCGGCAAATGAGATCCACACCTGGAGTTGCCAGGCGCGCGTGTCGCGGCGGATCGTCATCGACGGCGGTTGATGACGGGTGGGGGTGCTCATGGTGCCGTGATGCTCGTGAAGCGAGCTTTGTTGAACACGGCTTCATCGTCGGCGGCGGCTGGGCCGCTGTCCATCGATCTCGGCGCAGTGGCCGCGTTTGCGGCTGCCGGTATCAGCGGGCGATGCCCTCTTTCGGGGGTACGTGGAAGTGGCGGCGTGTGTCGAACACCGCGGCCGAGAGCCCGCGGGCACCGACGCGCACGCTGCGCTTCAGCATGAAGTCGAACAACAGCGGGTTGTGCTCGCGCACTTGCAGCAGCACCGGCACGGCCTTGGCGTCGAGCAGGCCGGCGTCGGCCAGGCGCTGCGGGCGCGTCAGGATCGGGATGCCGGGCAGCGGGTAGTCGGAACCGTGCAGCAAACGTGGATGCCAGTCGTCGCGCTCGATCAGCGTGCGAGCGAGCTCGGCCTTACGGTTGATCTGCAAGACGGCCGACACATCGCCGAGCATCAGCGAATGGTGCGCACGCTCGTCCATCAAGCGCGCGAACAACTCGAACGCCGGCACGCGCGGCGCGGACGGCTTGTCGAGATCCTGCGCATGGCCGAGCGACGCGCAATGCGCCATCACCACGCGCACGCCGGCTTCGAGCGGCACGCGCGCCAGCAGCGGGTTGCCGAACTCGTTGCGGCCGGCGCCGGGCACGGCTTGCTCTTCGCCGAAGTGGATGATCAGCGGCAGGCGCGTGGCGGCCAGGCGGTCGTAGAAGGGGCGGCAGCGCGCATCGCGCGGGTCGATGTTCATCGCGCTCGGCAGCCACTTGATCGCCAGTGCGCCGTCGGCGATGGCCGCGTTCAGCCGTTCGAGCGCATCGGCCGCATACGGATGGATCGAGGCGACGAAGCCGAAACGCTCGGCATGCGCTGAGACCACGCCGCGCGCGTAGTGGTCGGGCACGTGGAAGGTGGTCGTGTCGGGCCGCGTCGCGCCGTCGTCGCCATGCGCGTTGTCGAAGGCGAACAGCAGCCAGCGCGCGCCGGCGGGGAAGTCGGCGGTCAGCGAAACGAGCCGCTCGACATACGCGCGATCGATCGAGGCAGACTCGCTGCCGACGCAGGCTGCATTCAGGACCGCCTGTCGGCGCAGCACCTCGATCGGCCGCCACCACTGGGTCATGCTCGCATGCACGGTGCAGCCCGAGCCGCTGTCTCCGGTGCCGAGCAGGTGCGCATGCACGTCCCACAGCGCGTGCGGATCGAGTCCCTCGAAGGCCGCACGCACGAGATCGTGCTGCGCCAATGCTCTGGGCAGCTTGCCGCGGCACGGGTTGTCGAGTCCCGGCAGCGCGGCATGCGCTTGCAGCGACGTGAACAGCCCCGCCACGGCGGCAGCGCCGCAGCACAGCGCGTGGCGGCGGTTCATCAAGTAGGAGGCTTCGGGGCGGTGGGGCATCGCGGCAGCAGAGAAGTGGAACAGAACGCCATGCTGCGGGCGCGCGGTTGACGCTTCAAGCCGAAATGCCGGCGTCGACTCTGCACGGCCCGCTCGGTACTGCCACGCGATACGCTTAGGGCATGTCATC
>JANMHY010000565.1:0-2437 GCA_031375525.1 Burkholderiales bacterium | reverse complement strand
GTCAGCATCGCCAGGATGAAGCTGCTGCCGAGTTCAGCCATCGCTTCGGCATCACCGACCGTCGTCTTGATGACGCCGGGCGGCAGCTTTTGCAGGCTCGGCAGCGCGTCGGTGAGTTCCTGCACGCGGCCGAGCGCCATGCCGTTCAGCTCGATTTCGAAGTTGACGTTGCGCAGACGGTCGTAGCGGTCGATCTGTGCCGGCCCGCTGGCGAGTTCGATCTGGGCCACGTTGCGCAGCGGCACCGGCCCTTTCGCGCCGGGCACCGTCATGCTCTCGATCAGCGACAGGTCTTGTCGCGCCGCATCGGGCAGCATGACGACGACGGGAATCTGCCGCTGCGACAAGTTCAGCTTGGCCAGCGCCTGGTCGTAGTCACCCGCCGTGGCGATGCGCAGCGTGTCGGCGATCGACGCCGAGGTGACGCCGAGATCGGCCGCACGCGCGGCGTCGGGCCGCACGACGAGCTCGGGCCGTTGCAGACTCGACGTGCTCGTCACCTGGCCGATGCCGGCGATCGTGCGCAGCTCCTGCTCGACCACGCGCGCATGCGCCGTCAGTGCGTCGCCGTCTTCACCGGCGAGCACGAGCACGTACTTCTCGGACGAGCCGCCGAAGCCGACGGTGATGCGCGCGCCCGGCAGCACGTCGAGCGCGCTGCGCAGATCGCGTTCGATGGCCTGTTTGCTGACGCCGCCGCGCTCGCCGCGCGGCGTGAGGTTGATCGTCAGCGTGGCCTTGCGCGCTTCGGCGGCGCCGCCTGCCGCAAATGGATCGCCACCGGACTTGCCGCCGCCCACTGCGGTGTACACGAGCTTGACATGCTTGTTCTTCTGCACGATCTCGCGCGCTTGTTCGGCCGCCGCCAGCGTCTGCTTGAAAGTGCTGCCCGGCGGCAGCGACAGATAGACCTGCGTCTGCGACAGATCGTCCGGCGGCATGAAGGCGCCGGCAATGCCGCCGGTGAACAGCGGCGTGCACGAGCCGACGCAGAACAGCACGGTGGCCAGCAGCGTCTTGATGCGGTGCTTCAGACACCACTGCACCCAACGCATGTAGCGCGGCATCCACTTCGGCTCTTCATGTGCCTTCTTCGGCACCGGCAGCAGATACGCCGCCATCATCGGCGTCAGCATCCGCGCGACGACGAGCGAGAAGAAGACCGCGATCGCCGCCGTCCAGCCGAACTGCACGAAGAACTTGCCGGGCACGCCGCTCATGAATGCCGTGGGCAGGAACACCGCGATCAAGGTCAGCGAGGTCGCGATCACCGCCAGGCCGATCTCGTCGGCCGCTTCGAGCGCGGCTGCGAGCGGCTTCTTGCCCATGCCGAGGTGGCGCTGGATGTTTTCGATCTCGACGATCGCGTCATCGACCAGGATGCCGACGACGAGCGACAGGCTCAGCAGCGTGACGACGTTGATCGTAAAGCCCATCCAATGCATCACGGCGAACGCCGGAATCGCCGACAGCGGCAGCGCCACCGCGGAGACGAGTGTGGCCCGCCACTCGCGCAGAAAAAACCAGACGACGAGAACGGCCAGGAGCGCGCCTTCGATCAGCAGCACCATCGAACCGTGGTAGTTCTCGATCACCGGATCGACGAAGTTGAAGGCCTCGGTGACGGTGATGTCCGGGTGCGCGGTGCGCAGCTCGACGAGTGCGGCGCGCACGCCGTCGGCAACATCGGTTTCACCGGCGCGCAGCGCGCGTGCGATCTCGAAGCCGACGACGGGTTTGCCGTTGAGCAAAGCCGTCGAGCGTTGCTCGGCCACCGTGTCGGCGACGCTGGCGATCTGGTCGAGGCGCACACGCCGGCCGTCGGCCAGCGGGATTTCGAGCGCGCCGAGATCGGCCGCAGTCTGCACGGTGGCGATCGTGCGCACCGCTTGTTCGATGCCGCCGAGGTCGGTGCGCCCGCCCGGCGCTTCCTGCTGCACCGCGCGCAACTGGCGCGAGACCTCGGCCGCGGTGACGTTCATCGAAGACAGGCGCGACGGATCGAGTTCGACACGGACCTGCCGCGTCACGCCGCCGACGCGATCGACGCTGCGCACGCCGCGCACGGCGAGCAGCTTCTTGGTCACTTCGTTGTCGACGAACCAGGACAGGCTCTCGTCGTCCATGCGTGACGAGGCCACGGTGTAGGTGAGGATCGGCAGCGCCGCGAAGTCGAGCTTGCTGATCACCGGGTCGCGCAGATCGGCCGGCAGGTCGGAGCGCACACGTGAGACGGCGTCGCGCACATCGTCCATCGCCTCCTGCGTCGTCTTCTCCAAGCGGAACTCGGCGGTGACTGTTGCCGTGCCGTCCTGCACCTTGGTGTAGATGTGCTTCAGGCCCTGCACCGTCGCCAGCGAGTTCTCGATCTTGCGCGCGACCTCGGTTTCCATCTGCGCCGGCGCGGTGCCGGGCAGCGACGCGGTCACGGTGATCG
>JANMHY010000544.1:0-7124 GCA_031375525.1 Burkholderiales bacterium | reverse complement strand
CTGAACGTGATCCAGGGCGCGAAGATGGTCGGCGCCGACAAGATCATCGGCGTCGATCTGAACCCGAAACGCGAAGCGATGGCGCGCCGGTTCGGCATGACGCACTTCATCAATCCGAAGGACGTGGCGAATGTGGTGGACCAGATCGTGCAGCTCACCGACGGCGGCGCCGACTACAGCTTCGAGTGCATCGGCAACACGCACGTCATGCGCCAGGCGCTCGAATGCACGCACAAGGGCTGGGGGCGCAGCATCATCATCGGCGTGGCGCCGGCGGGTGCGGAGATCAGCACGCGGCCGTTCCAGTTGGTGACGGGCCGCAAGTGGGAAGGCTCGGCCTTCGGCGGCGCGCGCGGCCGCACCGACGTGCCGCGCATCGTCGATTGGGTCATGGACGGCAAGCTCGATATCGACGCGCTGATCACGCACCGCTTGAAGCTCGAAGACATCAACGAAGGTTTCGCGCTGATGGAGCGCGGCGAGTCGATCCGCTCGGTGGTGGTGTTCTAGCCGCCCGAGAACCAGCGCGCTATCGCGTGACGAGGAAGACCTCGGTGTGCCCCTCGTCGGTCAGGCGGTCCACCACCAGCGCCGCCAATTGCAGGTTCTTGCCGGTGATGAAGACGGGCGCATCGAGCGCGAGGTTCTTGCCGGTGCGCATCTCGTCGGTGCGGTCCATCGCAGCCGACACCGCGCGCTCGTCGCAACAGCCGGCCTCGACCCAGATCACCGCGCCGTCGAGTTCGGCTTCGAGGGCGTGGGCCTGCGCACGGGTGGCGTAGAGCGCGACGCGCGTGCGCGCGCGCGGGTCTGCGGGCACGGCTTGGGGCAGCGCCGGCTGCGGTGTGCCGTCCGCGCCGAACAGCGGGCTCGGGCGCGCGGCACGGGCCTTGGAAGGGGGCTGGACGGCCGTCGCCACGTCGAGCAGGGCGATGCCGATGAAGGGGTAGTGGTTGAACAGCATCGCCACCGCCGCGAGGGCTCCCGCGGCGAGGCTGCAGCCTGTGAGGATGTGAACGGCACGCATGGCGGACTCCTGGCGGCCCCGCAATGGGTGCCGAACGAAGCCGAGTCTGTGCGCTGCGAGCCTGCCGGCGTAGTGCTGCGCGTGGGGGGTTCGTCCTTCGAATTGGGGAGAGCGCCGCCCCTTCAAGCGCTCGCTGAAGCGTTGCCCGAACGCCTCAGCTGCGCGCACGCTCGGCAGCCACAGGCCGCGTCGCCGCTGGCTCGCCCGCCTCGGCGCGCCGCCCCGGCAGCGGCAGCAGCATGCCGACCTGCCCGCGGTAGGCGCGGTACTTGTCGCCGAACAGCGCGATCAGGTCACGCTCTTCGAACCAGATGCCGATCAGGATGTAGACGCTCATGCCCACCGCGAACAGCAGGTGGCCGGCCGTCATCGTCGGCGCGGCCCAGAAGGCGAGCAGGAAGCCGAGATAAATCGGATGGCGCACGCGGCGGTAGAACAGCGGCGTGCGAAACACCGGCGCCGGCGCCTCGCGGCCGACGAGACGCATGAACACCCTGCTTCAGGCCGAAGAGTTCGAAGTGGTCGAGCAGGAAGGTGCTGACGAGCAGCACGGCCCAACCGGCCCAGTGGGTGGCGGTGAGGGCGATCGCCGCCGCGCCTTCGGCGTGCCACACCACCGGCGTTGCTATCGGCCGCCAGTGCGCGAGCAGCAGGATCAGCGCCACGCTGGCGAGCAGCACATAGGTGCTGCGCTCGACGGCCTTCGGCACGAAACGCGTCCACCAGCGCTTGAACGCCGGCCGCGCCATCACGCTGTGCTGCACGGCAAACACAGCGAGCAGCGCGACGTTGATCAGCAGCGCCTCGGCCAGTGGGGCGCCGGTGATGCCACCGATGTCGATCGACTTCGGCACGATCAGGTTGCCGACGAAGCCGACCATGTAGAGAAAGGTGGCGAAGAAGATCACGTAGGCCACGATCCCATACAGCAGTGCAAACAATCCATGTCAGTCTCCAGAACAAGTGCGGGCGAAGGCGCGCGGTGCCCCGACTGTGCAGCGCTGCGACCCACGGTGAGTGAGGCCCTGGTCCCAAGCGCAGGGCCAGCGGGCTCGCGGCGCAGGGCCGTGGTCCCATGCCACGGCGCTGACCCCTAGAGTGAAGACGCGCTGTCGCGCGCGCGCCCGACAATCCCAAGATGACGACCTCTTTTATCGATGCCAGCCTGTCGCTTTCTGGCTGGGAATTGCTCACCGAGCACGCCTCGTTCGGCGGCGTGCAGCGCTTCCATCGCCACGTGTCGGCCGAGATCGGCCTGCCGATGCGCTTTGCGCTCTACCTGCCGCCGCAGGCACAGCAAGGCCAGCGCGTGCCGCTGCTGGTCTTCCTCGCCGGCCTGACCTGCACTGAAGAAACCTTCACGATGAAAGCCGGCGCGCAGCGCGTCGCCGCCGAACTCGGCCTCGCACTGCTGATGCCCGACACGAGTCCGCGCGGCGGCAACGTGCCCGGTGAATCCGAGAGCTGGGACTTCGGCGTCGGCGCCGGCTTTTATCTCGACGCCACGCGCGAGCCCTGGTCGCGCCACTGGCGCATGGAGAGTTACCTGCTGCGTGAGCTGCTGCCGCAGGTCTGGCAGCACGCGCCGGTGGAGCGCGAACGCACCGGGATTTTCGGCCACTCGATGGGCGGCCACGGCGCGCTGACGCTAGCGCTGCGCCACCCCGGCGTGTTCGCGAGCCTGTCTGCGCTGGCGCCGATCTGCGCGCCGATGCGCTGCGCGTGGGGCCAGAAGGCATTCAGCGGCTACCTCGGCGACGACCGCAGCGCGTGGCCAGCGCATGACGCCAGCGAGCTGATGCGCACGCAGCGCAGCGCGCCGTATGCGCAGGGCATCCTGATCGACCAAGGCGTGGCCGACAAATTTCTTGCCGAGCAGCAATTGATGCCCGAAGCCTTCGAGGCGGCATGTGCTGCGGTGGGTCAACCCCTCACGCTGCGTCGCCACGCCGGCTACGACCACGGCTACTACTTCATCGCGACGATGGTCGAAGACCACTTGCGGCATCACGCGGCCGTGCTGGCCGGCAGCGATGGCCAGCACGGCCGCTGAACAGTGGCAGGTCGATGTCGGCGACGCCGACGTGGCCACGCTGCACATCCCGCCGGCGCTCGCGCGCGCCCGCAAGTTCCATGTCGATGTGCGCTTTGTCGTGCAATGCCCCGCCGACGGCACGGCGACATGGCACGCGATGACGGTCGAAGTCAACGGCCGGCGCGAATGGTCGCGGCAGATCGACACCAGCAACCCCGGCCAGACCGACAGCCTCGACTACCACTTTCGCGTCGAGGTGCCGGTGGCCGGCGCGCTGCGCGTGCGCGCCGTGACACGCGTGCAAGGCGCGGTGCGGCGCCGGCTGTTCATCGAGGCCGCTGAGTCGTGAGCAGCCCCCTCGATCTGCCCTTCAGCCCGGCCGCCGATCGCAACAAGCAGCCGATCCTCGACGCACTGCAGCGGCTGTTGCCGCCCGCGGCCAGCGTGCTCGAGATCGCCAGCGGCACCGGCCAGCATGCGCAGCATTTCGCGAGCGCCTGCCCCGGCTGGGTCTGGCAGCCCACGGACGCCACCGATGCCGCGGCACTGCACGCCATCGACGCGCGCTGCCGCGGCCTGGCCAACGTGTTGCCGGCGTTGCGGCTCGACGTGCTCCAGCAACCTTGGCCCGCCGATCGCGCGCCGTACAACGCCGTGTACTGCGCCAACATGCTTCACATCGCGCCCTGGCCCACATGCCCGGCGCTGACGAAAGGCGCCGCGAGGCACTTGAGCACCGGCGGGCTGCTGTTGCTCTATGGACCGTTTCGCATCGACGGCGTGCCCACCGCGCCGAGCAACGAAGCCTTCGACGCCGAGCTGAAGGCGCGCAACCCCGCGTTGGGCCTGCGGCGGCTGTCGGACGTCGAGCGCGAGGCGGCAGCCTGCGGCATGGCGCTGCAGGAAGCGATGGCCCTGCCGGCGAACAACCTGCTGCTGGTAGTCCGGGCGGCGTGAACCTTGGCGCAGAATCCGATTTTCCGAGGTCCCATCGACGTTGTCTTGCTGTTGGCGATGACGGCTTCCCCCGCTTTTTCGGAGGGACGATCCATGGTTTCCATCACCTACGTCAGCTCGGCCGTCTTCCCTTTCAACGAGACGACGTTTCTGGACCTCGTGGCACAGTGCCAGAGAAACAACGAGAAGCTCGGCATCACGGGCATCCTGGTCTACTCGGACGGCAACTTCATCCAGGTGATCGAGGGCGCGGACCTGGTGACCCAGGCGTTGTACGACCGCATCGAGCGCGATGGGCGACACCGCGCCGTCACCCCCGTGGCCGAACAGCGCATCGATGTTTGTGAGTTTCAAGGCTGGTCGATGGCCTACAACATCCTGCCGCCGAAAGCGCTGCGGACCCATCGCGTGCCGCACGCTTTTTTGGACCGGGCCAGGCAACGCCCATTGCCGCTGCCGCAAGGCAGCGCGTCGAGCCTGGTCTGCGCGTTCATGCAAGGCTGAATTGGGGGCTATTGCCGTGGCGCCACACGGCCTGCGCGGCAGCGCGTGGCGGCAGACCGTGCCGATACTTTTCGGCGGCCCATGGATACTGCCGATCCCATGCAAGCCCTGACCACGTTGACCCAAGGCGCGCCTGCCGCCGCAGCGATCCTCGCGCTGATGCTCGTCGCCAGCCTGGCCGCGCTCTACGCCGCGCCCCAACTGCTCGAGCGCCATCTGCTGCGGCCGTACTGGCTGCTGCCGCGCCGCCAATACATCACCGTCATCAGCAGCGGCTTCCTGCACGCCGACCTGCCGCACCTGCTGTTCAACGCGTTCACGTTCTGGGCGTTTGGGTTTTCGCTGGAGCGCGCGATCGGCAGCGGCCGCTTCGTGGCGCTGTATGCATTCGGCCTGCTGGTCAGCGCGGCGGGCACCTGGTTCGCGCACCGGCGGCAGCCGGAGTACGCGAGCCTCGGCGCCTCGGGGGCGATCCTGGCGGTGTTGTTTGCGTCGATCGTCTATACGCCGTCGCAGTCGATCATCGTCTTTCCGATTCCGCTGCCGATTCCGGCGCCGCTGTTTGCGCTGCTGTACCTGGCCTACACGATCTACGCGTCGAAGCAGGCCCGCGGGCGCATCAACCACGACGCGCATCTGTCGGGAGCGCTGGCCGGTGTGGTGTTCGTGTTGCTGACCGACGCGCCGGCGTTCGGCCGCGCGCTGCGGCAGGTCTTGGGCTGATGCACAAGAGCGGGCAAGGCGGCCTCGTCTATTCGACCGAGAGCGGGCGCATGTGCCCGGCATGCCGGCAGCCCGTGGCGACGTGCCTGTGCAAAGCAGCCCAAGCAGCGAAGGCGCCGGCCGGTGACGGCAGCGTTCGCGTCAGCCGCGAGAGCAAAGGCCGCGGCGGCAAGACGGTGACGCTGGTGCGCGGCCTGGCGCTCGACGGCGCCGCGCTCGGCGCGTTGGGCAAGCGCTTGCGCGCCGCTTGCGGCAGCGGCGGCACGGTCAAGGACGGCGTGCTCGAAGTGCAGGGCGATCACGCTGAGCGCGTGATAGCACTCCTGAAGGCCGAGGGCTTCGCCGTCAAGCGAACGGGCAGTTAGCCGCCCGGCGCTGTCATTGCCGCTGCTGAATGCCCGCGATCGCCCAACTGCGGCTGTCGTCGAGGGGCTTGACGACGTGCCAGACCTCATCGAACGGCGTCGCCTCGGCGCCGGCTTCTTCCTTGACGAGGCCGGTGAAGCGCACGCTGACGATCTGCTGCTCGGCCTCTTGCGCGAAGTCGATCAACTGTGCATCGACCTTGACGACGTCGGTGACCTGCGGCGTGGTCTCGCCGCGCTCGTGCAGGTCCATGCGCAGCGCCGCGAAGAGTTCGGGCGTGGTGAAGTTGCGCAGGTCGTTGAGGTCGGCCTTGTCGTTGGCGGCTTGCAGGCGGATGAACAGCATCTTGGCCAGGCGCTCGAAGCCGGGCGCGTCGAAGTCGGCCGGCAGCGTCGGCACGGCGGTGGCGCTGGCCACACCCGGCGCGGCCAGCGGCGGCGTCAACGCCGAGCCGATCGTGACCGACGGCGCCGCGTTGCGCTGCATGCCCGGCCGCTCATCGACGAAGCTCGGCGGCGCAGCAGGCCGCGCCGCTGCCACGCCGGCGCCAGCGCCCGCCATCGCCAACGACGGGCGTTGCGTGCCGCCGCCGGCAAAGCGGCGCATCAGCAGGCGGATGACGAAGAACGCTGCCATCGCCAGCAAGGCCAGCATGACGAAGTTGGCCAGGCCCTCACCCATGCCGAAGTGGCTGAACAGCGCGGCCAGGCCGAGGCCGGCGGCCAGGCCGGCAAGCGGGCCCATCCACGAGCGCTTCGGGGCCGCGGCGGCGGCAGCGCCGGCCGTCGCCGGCGCCGCTGCGGGCGTGGCCGCATTGTTCGGTGATGCCGGCGTGCTCTGCGCCGGCTTGTCGGGCGCGCTGCGCTGCATGCCTTGCGACTTGCCGCCGCCGAGGCGTTTGGCTTCGGCATCGATCGGCGCCAGCGTGAAGGCCAAGCCGACGGCCATCGCCACCATCCACAGGAAGTTTTTCATCATCGGTCTCCTAGTCCACTGAACTCAGCCAGCCAGGCGCGCAGTGTGCGCGTTTTTCAACATGGCGCCGGATCGGCCGGATTCAAGCGTGCGCCGGCTGCGGCAGCTCGATGCGCACCTCGAGCCCTTCGGGCGCGTGGCGCGGGTGGCCGATGCGCACGCTGACCTCGCGCGGCGGCACGTTGACGTACTTGGCCACCACCAGTTGCAGCTCGCGCTGCAGCGTCGGCAGGTAGTCGGGCAGGCCGCGCGCGCTGCGCTCGTGGGCGAGCACGATCTGCAAGCGCTGCTTGGCCAGCTTGGCCGATTTCTTCTTCGGCCCGAAGAGCAGCGACGACAGCCACGACATCGGCTTCATGCCTTGGCGAACAGGCGTTGGAAAAATGTCGGCCGCGTTTGCTGCGTGAAGCGCATCTCGCGGCTCTCGCCGAGAAAGCGCCGCACCACGTCCTTGTAGGCCTCGGCGACGGCGCTGTTGTTCATGTGGATCGCCGGCACGCCCTGGTTCGACGCGTTGAGCACGGTCTGCGATTCGGG
>JANMHY010000540.1:0-2948 GCA_031375525.1 Burkholderiales bacterium | reverse complement strand
CGCCATCGGGCCGCAGGCGAAAGCCCGGGTGCACGATCTCAATGCCGATCGAGCCGGCATTCAACATCTGGTGGCCGCGCCAATGACTCGGCCCCGAATGCCAGGCGCGCCTGTCTTCCGGCACCAGGCGGTAGATCACCGGCGGCGATTCGTCGCTGACCAGGTAATGCGCGCTGACCTCGTGCGGCGTCTCGGTCAGCACCTTGATCGACTCGCGCAGATCGGCCACCGTGTAGTGAATGACGAGGAACAGCGCGCGGCTGTCCTGGTTGGCGCTCGCGTAGCGCGTGTCGATCGGCACGCCGCCGGGCGTGGTGGTGACAGTGGTCGTCGAAGCGCAGCCGGTGGCCAGGGCAGCGCACAGCAACGCCATCAAACAGCGGGTCATGGTCTTGATGCTAAACGTTGGGGGGCGCCATGCCGCGCGCCGCTGAGGAGATGCCGGCGGGGCGGGCCGGTGATATCTTCGAGTGGCATGCATTAAGTTGATGCATACAAACACTTTGGGCATCATGTTCGAGATTCGTCTTACTCCTGAGGCCAAAGCGCTGTTCGCGCATCAAGCTCAGCACGGCGGGTTTGCAATGCCTGGGCTCACCATTCTTCGCCAAGGCCCGAAAGGTGAGGTCACTCGTGGCACTGCCGGCCAAGCACAGTGGAGGGTTGAGCACCCGCATCCTTGGCGGGCAATGGTCGGTGACTTCCAATCCTTCGGCGAAAATCCAACCGATGTGGTTGTTGTCGAAGGCATACCCATTTGGTTGGCACTCGTGCCGAGGCCAGGCGAGGCTGGTGTGCAGGTCTCCGTCCAGGGCGGTTCTCTGCATGTTGAGCCACTTGCCGCCTAACTCAAACGGACGCCCCTCTAAGCAGCACAGATGGACGCCTATCTCATCATCGGCAATCCCAATACCCGCAAGGCGTCGCTGGTTCGCAGTCTCACGGGCTGCTTCAACCGAAGCGTGCGCGACATCCTGCTTCAAGGGTCGAAGGCACCGCTGCGGTTCTACGCACGCGTGGGCGCCTTGCAAGACACCCGAACCACCGTGGAAGACTTCGTTGCCGAGGTGGGCAGGGCACGCTGTCAGGCCGTCCTCTTCTGCCTCTCGCCGTCATCCACAGACCGGCCAGACGCACAAGCGTACGTCGCCGGCATCAAAGCGGTCGGTTGGCGTATCAAGGCGGTGGCCGTGCTTGGGCAAAATGGTGGCGGCGTTCGTGCTTCGAACCTGCGCCAGTATCCGCAGGCTCCCACGGCACCGATCAATGTCACCGCCCGTGAAGTCCGCGCTCAATTCGGCTGGGCGTGACGATGAAGAAACTGCTGTCGTGGATCACCGCGTCACTGGTGGCCTGGCTCCTCGCTGCGCCGTGCGCCGCCGCGGCGTTCGACGACGCGCTGCCGGCAACGGTGGCAGCAGCACTCGAGCAAGCCGGCCTGCCGCCTGACGCGCTCGGCGCGATCGCGATACCGCGCACGTTCTGGGCACGCACCTGGCAGCACCGCGCCAACGTGCCGATGCAGCCGGGCTCGTCGATGAAGCTCGTCACCACCATCGTCGCCCTCGACCGCCTGGGGCCGAACCATCGCGGGCGCACCACACTGCACACCACCGGCACACTCAACAACGGCGTGCTCGACGGCGACGTGGCGCTCGTCGGCAGCGCCGACCCGGACTTTGACTTACCCGCCCTGTGGCAACTGCTGTTCGAGTTGCGCCAGCGCGGCGTGCACACCATCACCGGCGGCCTCGTGCTCGACCGCACGCTGTTCAAGCCGGCGCGCATCGACATCGGCGTGCCGCCGTTCGACGAGTCGCCGGAGTGGCCGTACAACGTGATCCCTGATGCGTTGATGCAGAGCGGCAACCTGATGGGCTTGGCGCTGTCGTCCACCGATGGCGGCGCGGTGAGCGCGCGTCTGACGCCGCCGCTCGACGGCGTGAGCGTCGATGCGAGTGCCCTCGTGCTGACAAACACCGACTGCGCCGATTGGGACGAAGACTGGCTGCCGCCGCGCGTGGGTGAAACCTCGCCGGGCCGGTGGCGCATCGAGTTGCAAGGCGGCTTCCCACGCCAATGCGAAGCGCAGGCCGCGCTGCAACTGCTCGACCGCAACGTCATCACCGAGCGCCAGGTGCGTGCGGTGTGGGCGAGCCTCGGCGGGCGCTTCACCAGCGCGCCGGGCAGCGTGCGCGAAGCGGCCTTGCCGGCAGGTGCACAGCGCATAGCGCAACACGAGTCGCGGCCGTGGGGCGAAGTGCTGCGCAACATGAACAAGACGAGCGACAACGCACAGACGCGGCTGTTGTTCCTTCAACTCGGCGTGGCAGCGATGAAAACGGACCCCAACAGCGCCACGCTGGCAGCCGCGCAGCGCGACGTGCAGCGCTGGTTCGACGAGCAGCGCATCGCGCGCGACGGCCTGGTGATGGACAACGGCTCGGGCCTGTCGCGCAGCGAGCGCATCGCGCCGCGCACGATGGCGCGTGCGATCGAGGTCGCCATCAACGGCCAGCATGCGCCGGAGTTGCTGATGAGCCTGCCGGTGGCCGGCGTCGATGGCACGATGCGCAATCGCCTCAAAGGCACGCGCGCCGAGGGATGGGCGCGGCTGAAAACCGGCACGCTGAAGAACGTCGCCGCACTCGCCGGCACGGTGCGCGACACGCGCGGCGACACCTGGGTCGTCGTCGCCTTCATCAACCACGACGACGCAGCTAAAGGTCGTCCGGCGTTGGATGCGCTCGTCGAGTGGGTGGCGAACTCAGGTGCACGTTGGCGCTGAGATCTGATCCTCCCCACTTTGTCGGTTGACGCATCGCGCGAGCACGTGCACAGTCGCGCCTTCGATTTGTTCCACTCGCCACAGGAGGCCGCCATGACCCATCTGGACCTTGCCCCTTCGCTGGCTCGCACCGCCGCCGCCTGATCGCGCGCGCCCACGC
>JANMHY010000525.1:0-8356 GCA_031375525.1 Burkholderiales bacterium | reverse complement strand
GCGCTGGCGGCGCAGGTCGGCGGCATCGGCATTGCGCCGGGCGCCAACCTCAGCGACTCGGTGGCGATGTTCGAAGCCACGCATGGCACGGCGCCCAAGTACGCCGGCAAGGACTACGTCAACCCCGGCTCCGAAATTCTTTCCGCAGAGATGATGCTGCGCCACATGGGCTGGACCGAAGCCGCCGACCTGATCATTTCGTCGATGGAAAAGTCGATCGCCAGCAAGAAGGTCACCTATGACTTCGCGCGGCTGATGGAAGGGGCGACGCAAGTGTCTTGCTCGGGCTTCGGGCAGGTCATGATTGATCACCTGTGAGTTGACCGCTGAGGAAGCCGTCATAGGCTTCGCAAAAACGATCCGGCAGTTCGAAGTACGGCAGCGCCCCGGTCGGAAAGACGCTGAAGTGCCAGTTCGGCCGTCCCTCGACGATCGTCTTGTTGCGGTAGTCGGTGAAATCGCCGCGCACGCCGTGCGACATCCAGACCGGCATCTCGAGCTGCTCGTACAGCGTGTGGATGTCGGCGCTGAACAGGCCCGCCGACAGAAAGTACAGCGGCGCGTGCTCGGCGCCGGGCTGGCGGGTGGTCAGCACGTCGTAGCGCCACAGCGCTTCGTCGATGTCTGTGGACCCCCAGGTGCGGCGCAGAAAATAGCGAATCACGCCCGGCCGGGTGAGGCCGCGAAACAGGGCGCCGCCCCAGCCGGCGCCCGGCCCGCGCAGGGCCTGGTAGAGCCATGGCAAGCCGCGCGTGGTGCCTGGCGCTGCACGCCAAGACCGCCTGCCGCTGAAGCCCGTGGGGCTGACGAGGGCGATGCTGCGGTAGAGGGCTGGCGCCTCGGCGGCTGCGCGCGCCAGGTACTCGGCGGACAGCGACAGCGCCAGGGCATCGATCGCTGCGGGCCCGCAGCGCAGGTGAATCTGCTCGACGATGGCGTGCAGGGCGTCGGTCATCAGGCGCGGCGTGTAGTCGCGGTCGCTTCGGTCAGACAAGCCGTACCCCGGCAGATCGATGGAGAACACGCTGCGCGTGGCCGCGTAGTGCTCGTGCAGCGGCCGCATTTCAGCGGCCGACGCCGAGGCGTTGATGCTGTGCACCAGCAGCAGTGCCGGGCCCTGTCCGGCGACGTAGGCACAGAGCCGGCCGGCACGGCTCGCGAATTCGATGCGCTGGCCGCTGAGCGCCGCAGGCAACAACGCCGTCATCCGTGCGTCATCTCAAACCCATCCCTGGCGCCACCGCCGTCCATTTGCTGAGCAGCAACGTCTTCGGCCCGAGGCGATTCTTGTGAGGGGTTGCAGCGGTGAGCATGCGCATGGGTACCCGATGATGAGGGGTGCAGTCGCGGCGAGCGTGTGCACAAAACAAAGAGCCCGCATGATGCGGGCTCTTTGATCTTCAGTGCGACTTTGAATCAGCCCGCGGTTGCCGCCGCTGAGACGGCGCCACTGACCACCTCTTCAGCCGGCTGGATGTTCTGCGCCTGGTCACCCTTGGGGCCCTGCAGCACGTCGTACGAGACGCGGCCGCCTTGCTTCAAGGTGCGAAAGCCTTCCATCTGGATGGCTGAAAAATGGGCAAAAACATCAGCCCCACCGCCTTCCGGCTCGATAAAGCCGAAACCCTTGGCGTCGTTGAACCACTTGACGCGACCAAATGCCATGATGACTACCTCTACTCGAATCGACTACCTATCGGAGTCCGTATTGTCAATACTCTGCGCAGGGTTTGTCAATCCGATGTCCATGAACTGCCCGACTTGAGAACCCTTGCTCAGGTGCCATCTCTGCTCGTGCAACCGGGCAGGTTGCCGCAGCTTAAAATTGCTTCTATGGCCACTCCCGCACCACCTCCAACGCCTGCCAACCCCGGTTTGCCGGGGCGCGACGAGGGCGAGGGCGCGGTCGTTGCCGAAAAACAAGAGCAGCGAGTCGAGCCGCCGAAGCTCTATCAGGTCGTCATGTTGAACGACGACTACACGCCGATGGAGTTCGTCGTCTTGGTGTTGCAGGAGCATTTCCTGCACGACATCGATACCGCCACGCAAATCATGTTGAAGATTCACCATGAAGGCCGTGGCATCTGCGGGGTCTATAGCAAGGACGTCGCAGCAACCAAAGTTGAACTGGTGCAGGCTGCGGCCAAGCGGGCGGGTCATCCGCTGCAATGCACATTGGAGGCCGCATGATCGCGCAAGAGTTGGAAGTCAGTCTGCACATGGCGTTTGTCGAGGCGCGCCAGCAACGCCACGAGTTCATCACCGTAGAGCACCTGCTGCTCGCGCTGCTGGACAACCCGTCGGCCGCCGAGGTGCTGCGCGCCTGCGCAGCCAACATCGAAGACCTGCGCAAGAGCCTGGTCAACTTCATCAAGGAAAACACGCCCACCGTCGGCGGCGATGAAGAGGTCGATACACAGCCGACGCTGGGCTTTCAGCGCGTGATCCAGCGCGCGATCATGCATGTGCAGTCCACCGGCAGCGGCAAGAAGGAAGTCACCGGCGCCAACGTGCTGGTGGCGATCTTCGGCGAGAAGGATTCGCACGCGGTCTATTACCTGCACCAGCAGGGCGTGACGCGCCTGGACGTGGTCAACTTCATCGCTCACGGCATCAAGAAGAGCGATCCGCCGGAGCCGGCGAAGAGCAACGAGAGCAGCAACAGCAGCGAAGGCGAGAAAGAAGAGCAGGGCGGCGACGCCAAGGGCTCGCCGCTCGACCAGTTCACGCAGAACCTGAATCAGCTCGCGCGCGAGGGCCGGATCGATCCGCTGATCGGCCGCGAGAACGAGGTCGAGCGCGTGATCCAAGTGCTGTGCCGCCGGCGCAAGAACAACCCGCTGCTGGTCGGCGAGGCCGGCGTCGGCAAGACGGCCATCGCCGAAGGCTTGGCGTGGCGCATCACGCAGGCCGAGGTGCCGGACGTGCTGGCCGATGCCACGGTCTATTCGCTCGACATGGGCGCGCTCTTGGCCGGCACCAAGTACCGTGGCGACTTCGAGCAGCGCCTGAAAGGCGTGTTGAAGTCCTTGAAGGACCAGCCGGGCTCGATCCTGTTCATCGACGAGATCCACACGCTGATCGGCGCCGGCGCCGCGTCGGGTGGCACGCTGGACGCGAGCAATTTGTTGAAGCCGGCGCTGTCGTCGGGCCAGATCAAGTGCATCGGTGCGACCACGTTCACCGAGTACCGCGGCATCTTCGAGAAAGACGCAGCGCTGTCGCGGCGCTTCCAGAAGATCGACATCGGCGAGCCGACGGTCGAGCAGACGATCGAGATCCTGAAGGGCTTGAAGTCGCGCTTCGAAGAGCACCACCAGGTCAAGTACGCGCTGACGGCGCTGCAAGCCGCGGCGGAGTTGTCGGCGAAGTTCATCAACGACCGGCACCTGCCGGACAAGGCGATCGACGTCATCGACGAGGCCGGCGCCGCACAGCGCATCCTGCCCAAGGCCAAGCAGAAAAAGACGATCACGCGCCTGGAGGTCGAAGAGATCGTCTCGAAGATCGCGCGCATTCCGCCAGCATCCGTCTCATCGGATGACCGCAGCAAGCTGAAGACGCTCGACCGCGATTTGAAGAGCGTGGTTTTTGGGCAGGACGCGGCGATCGATGCGCTCGCCGCCGCGATCAAGATGGCCCGCTCGGGCCTGGGCAAGCCGGAAAAGCCGATCGGCTCGTTCCTCTTCAGCGGCCCGACAGGGGTCGGCAAGACCGAGGTCGCCAAGCAGCTCGCGTTCATCATGGGCATCGAGCTGATCCGCTTCGACATGAGCGAGTACATGGAGCGCCACGCCGTCAGCCGCCTGATCGGCGCGCCGCCGGGTTATGTCGGCTTCGACCAGGGCGGCCTGCTCACCGAAGCGGTGACGAAGAAGCCGCATGCGGTGCTGCTGATGGACGAGATCGAGAAGGCGCACCCGGATGTCTTCAACGTGCTGCTGCAGGTGATGGACCACGGCACGCTCACCGACAACAACGGCCGCAAGGCCGACTTCCGCAACATCGTCATCATCATGACGACCAACGCCGGCGCCGAGACGCTGAACAAGTCGACGATCGGCTTCACGACCAAGCGCGAGCAGGGCGACGAGATGGCCGACATCAAGCGCATGTTCACCCCCGAGTTCCGCAACCGGCTCGACGCGATCATCAACTTCCGCTCGCTCGATGAAGAAATCATCCTGCGTGTGGTCGACAAGTTCCTGCTCGAACTCGAAGGTCAGCTAACCGAGAAGAAGGTCGAAGTCACTTTCACCGACAAGCTGCGCGCGCACCTGGCGAAGAAGGGCTTCGATCCGCTGATGGGGGCGCGGCCGATGCAGCGTGCGATCCAGGACACCATTCGCCGCGCGCTGGCCGACGAGCTGCTGTTCGGGAGGCTGACCGAAGGTGGGCGCTTGACGGTCGATATCGACGACAAGGGCGAAGCGCTGCTCGACATTCAGCCGGTGAAGAAGAGCGACAAGCCGAAGGCGGAGTCGGCGGCGACGTCTTAGGCGACGGGATAGAGAACCGGATCTTGCCGGTAGTACGAGGCCAACAGCCGGTGCATCGCCGGCTGTTCTTCTTTCAGGGCCCGCGGCGTGACGAAGAAGGCTTCAGAGCTGACCGCAAAGAACTCGTCGGGTGACTCGGCGGCGTACGGGTCGAGCACGGTCTCGTAGCCGCAGACGACACGCTCGCAAAAGCGGTCGTACTCGGCCATCAGCACCTCGCTCCACGCACGCCGTTGGGCGCTGCTGTTCAGCAGCGGAATGCCGTCGGCCTGGCCATCACGCATGTCGAGCACATGGGCAAACTCGTGGATGACGACGTTGTAGGCCGTGGGCGGCGCATTGTTGTCTTCCGCGGGCAGCACATCGGCCCATGACAGCATCAACGGGCTGCCCTCCATGGCTTCGCCCGCCAGCTCTTCGTCGTAGGCGTGCACGACGCCACCCTCGTCCATGACCTCGCGCGACGCCACCACGGCATCGGCGTGCATGACGATACCGACGAAGCCGTCGTATTGGTCGAGGCCCAACTCGAGCACCGGCAGGCAAGCCTGCACGGCAACGGCCAGCGCGATGCGATCGGTGACGACGAAGCCTCGTGCGCCGGTGAACTCCTTGCGATCGAGGAACAGGCTGGCCATGCGGCGCAGGCGTTGCTGT
Source organism: Burkholderiales bacterium (assembly GCA_031375525.1). GTDB lineage: Bacteria > Pseudomonadota > Gammaproteobacteria > Burkholderiales > Burkholderiaceae_C > CADEEN01. The sequence continues at coordinate 3,200 of JANMHY010000525.1, read as the reverse complement.
TGCTCGGCCGGCCGCGCGGCGACGAAGGGCAGGTCGTCGAGGCAGGCCTGCCAGAGCTCGTCCGCAATCGCGCGGCGTTGCAGCGCGCGCGCTTCGCGGCGCCGACGCAGCGCATGGAGCCAGCCCGCCATCAAGCCGCCGGCAGATCGACGCGGCTGATGCCGTCGCGCGTCAGCCGCAGCACCTCGGCGCGGCGCGGCTCGGCATCGCAATCCCAGTCGCTGAGCACATGGCGCGTGTGCCCGGGCGCCAGCACCTCGCTGCCGGGCCGGTGCGTGTGGCCGTGGATCAGCGTGCGGCTGCCGGCGGCGTGCATCCACGACACCGCCGCGGCGGCATCGACGTCGGCGCAGCCGGCCATCAGGTTGCCGCCGAGGTTCTCGCGCTTGGCTAGCTCGCTCGCATCGCGCATGTGGCGCGCGAGCTGCTGGCGCTCGGCCAGCGGCTTGGCCAGCACCGCGTGCCGCCACGCATCGGTGCGCACCTCGGCGCGGTAGGCCTGGTACGCCGTGTCGGCCAGGCACAGCTCGTCGCCATGCGTGAGCAGCACGCGGTGGCCCCAGGCGTCGAGCAGCGTCGGGTCGGGCAGGGCGATCACGCCGCAGTCGCGCAACATCGCGGCGCCGACGAGAAAGTCACGGTTGCCGGCCATGAAGCTCACCGGCCGCAGCGACGCCGCCTCCTGCAGCACATCGGCGGCGCGTTGTTCGAAGCTGCCGGGTGTGCGTGCATCGTCGCCGACCCAGACTTCGAACAGATCGCCGAGGATGAACACCGCGTCGGCCGGCGTCGTGCGCAGGTACAGCGCCCAAGCCTCGAAGGTGGCCGGCGTGGCGTCGCTCAGATGCAGGTCGGAAATGAACTCGATCCGCAGCCACGCCGGCTCGGCCTGGCACTCATAGACATTGGCCAGCGGCCGCAGACCGAGTCCAGCGGCCATGCCGTGTCAGTCGACGAGCGCGACGCTCTTGATGACGACGTCCTCGACCGGCACGTCGTCGTGCATGCCCTTGCGACCGGTGCGCACGCGCTCGATCGCGTCGACCACCTCGGTGCCGCTGACGACGCGGCCGAAGACCGCATAGCCCCAGCCTTGCGCCGACTCCGCTGTGAAATCGAGAGAGCCGTTGTCCTTGGTGTTGATGAAGAACTGCGCCGTGGCCGAGTGCGGCACGCTGGTGCGCGCCATCGCCAGCGTGTACTTGGTGTTCTTCACGCCGTTGTTGGCTTCGTTGGCGATCGGCGCGTCGGTGGGCTTTTGCGTCATGCCGACGGCAAAGCCGCCGCCCTGGACCATGAAGCCCTTGATGACGCGATGGAACACCGTGTCGGCGTAGTGGCCCTTGGCGGCATAGGCCAGGAAGTTGGCCACCGAGGCGGGCGCCTTGGCGTCGTCGAGTTCGATGCGCATCGTGCCGGCGCTGGTGACCATATCAACCGTCTTCGTCATCTCATTTCTCCAGAGTTGCTTTTTTGATCAGCACCGGCGTGGCCGGCACATTCTGGTGGCCGCCCTTGTCGCTGACCGGCACGGCGCGGATCTTGTCGATCACGTCCATGCCGGAGACGACCTTGCCGAACACCGCGTAGCCGTTGCCGTCGCGCGAGTTCGGCTGATCGAGGAAGGGGTTGTCCTTGACGTTGATGAAGAACTGCGCGGTGGCCGAGTTCGGGTCCATCGTGCGTGCCATCGACACCGTGCCGCGCGTGTTGGTCAACCCCGTGCGCGACTCGAGCGGAATTGGCGTACGCACCGGCTTCTCTTTCATGTCGGGCTTCATGCCGCCGCCCTGGATCATGAAGTCCTCGATCACGCGGTGGAAGATCGTGCCGTCGTAGTGGCCGGCCTTGACGTACTGCACGAAGTTGTCGGCCGACTTCGGTGCTTTCGCAGCATCGAGTTCGATCACGATGTCGCCCAGGCTGGTGGCGATTTTCACTTTCTGTTGCGCGAACGCAGGCGTGCACAACATCGCAGCGGTGAGCAAGGCGGCAAGGCGGGTTTTCATGGGTTCACGTCTCCTGTAGCGCACCGGGTGCGCCCGCTATACTAATTTTGCACATTCTATCGAGCGGCCTCGCAGCACCCAGCGGTACAGAGGCCGCTTTCTTTGTATCGACCGATGACGCTGAGACTGCACAACACGCTGACGCGCTCGCTGGAGGAGTTCCGCCCGATCCGCGCCGGCAAGGTGGGCCTGTACGTGTGCGGCATCACCGTCTATGACCTGTGCCACATGGGCCACCTGCGCATGATGATGGCGTTCGACGTGGTGCAGCGCTGGCTGCGCGCGTCGGGCTACGACGTGACCTATGTGCGCAACATCACCGACATCGACGACAAGATCATCAAGCGCGCGCTCGAGCGCGGCATGACGATCCGCGCGCTCACCGACGAGATGATCGCAGCGATGCACCAGGACCTCGATGCGGTGGGCATCCAGAAGCCGACGCACGAGCCGCGGGCCACCGAGCATGTGCCTGCAATGCTCGGCCTCATCGACCTGCTGCGCGACAAGGGCCTGGCCTATCAGGCGCCCAACGGCGACGTGAACTTCTCGGTGCGCAAGCTGCCAGGCTACGGCAAGCTGTCCGGCAAGAGCCTCGACGAGTTGCGCGCCGGCGAGCGCGTCGCCGTGCTCGACGGTAAACAAGACCCGCTCGACTTCGTGATGTGGAAGTCGGCCAAGCCCGCCGAGCCCGACGACGCCAAGTACCCGAGCGCTTACGGCCCCGGCCGGCCGGGCTGGCACATCGAGTGCTCGGCCATGGCGGCAGCGCTGCTCGGTGAGCCGTTCGACATCCACGGCGGCGGCATGGACCTGATCTTTCCGCACCACGAAAACGAAATCGCGCAGAGCGAAGGCGCCAGCGGCGGCACGTTCGCGCGCTACTGGCTGCACAACGGTTTTCTCAATGTCGACAACGAGAAGATGTCCAAATCGCTGGGCAACTTCTTCACCATCCGCGACGTGCTGGCCAGGTTCGACGGTGAGACGCTGCGCTTTTTCATGCTGCGCACTCAGTACCGCAGCCCGTTCCACTTCAGCGACGCGCATCTCGAAGACGCGCGCACGGCGCTGCGGCGCCTGTACACTGCACTCGACGGCGTGACGCTGCCGAGCGCCGTGTAGAGCCGGCGCAGCGCGGTGCGTGCGTCTTCGAGGTGCGCATCGCTGAAGTTGAACGGGCTGCGGTAC
>JANMHY010000498.1:0-5907 GCA_031375525.1 Burkholderiales bacterium | reverse complement strand
CAAGGATTCGCGGTGCTGTCGAGCGACGCCGGCCACAGCAATGCGCAGGGCTGTCCGGCCTTCGGCATCGATCCGCAGGCGCGCCTGGACTATGGCTACCAGGCCGTCGGCAAGCTGACGCCGATGGCCAAGCAGGCCATCGCCGCGGCCTACGGCAAAGGCCCGGACCGCTCGTACTTCGGCGGTTGTTCGAATGGCGGCCGCCACACGCTGGTCACGGCGGCGCGCTACGCCGACGAGTACGACGGCTACCTCGCCGGCGCACCGGGCTACAACCTGCCGCTGGCCGCGCTGGCCAACATCTTCGGCGCGCAGCGTTATGCAACGGTGGCCACCGCCGACCCGACCACACCGCCCGGCTTGGCCACGGCGTTCACCCCCGCCGAACGCACGACGGTCGCCAACGCCGTGCTCGCGCGTTGCGATGCGCTCGATGGCGTGGCCGATGGCCTGGTTCAGGACACGCGCACCTGCCAACGCCGCTTCAACTTGATGCGCGACGTGCCGACGTGCCCTGGCGCACGCGACGGCACCTGCCTGTCGCAGGCGCAGAAGCTCGCCATCGCGCCGATCTTCCGCGGCGCCACGACGAGCAACGGCGAGCGCTTCTACGCCGGCTTCCCGTACGACAGCGGCCTGGGCGCCGGCGGCATTTCGTTCTGGGAGTTCACGGCGCCGCTGGCGCTCGACTCGGGCGCGGTCGGCCACATCTTCAAGACGCCGCCGCAGCCGGTGGCCGGCTTCAACGGCGCGGCCTTCACGCTCAACCTCGACATCGACGCAACGCTGGCGCAGCTCTTCGCCAGCGACGCCACCTACACCGAGTCGGGCCTGCAGTTCATGACGCCGCCGCAAGCGACGCAACTGGGCGACGTGCGCGCCCGCGGCGCCAAGATGCTGGTCTATCACGGCGTCAGCGACCAGATTTTTTCGGTGAAGGACACCGAACGCTGGTACCGCGGCGTCGATCGCCACAGCGGTGGCCGCGCCGAAGACTTCGTGCGCGTGTACGAGCTGCCCGGCATGGGCCATTGTTCGGGCGGGCCGGCCACCGATCAGGCCGACTTCATCACGCCGCTGGTGGCCTGGGTGGAGCGCGGCGTGGCGCCGCGCAGCGTGCTCGCCACGGCGCGCGGCGCGGGCAATGCCGGCGGCGTCAACGCCGAGCTGCCGGCGGCATGGGCTGCCGGCCGCACGCGGCCGTTGTGCCCGTACCCGAGCGTTGCCTTCTACAAAGGCAGCGGCGATGTCGAGTCGGCATCGAGCTTCGAATGCCGCGCGCGGCGTCACGGCCACGGCGATCACGACGACGACGAAGACTGAATGCAGCTTGACGCGGCGTGGCGCGCGTCTGAACAATGCCGCTCCTCGAAGGAGCTGATGTGTCCAAGCTGCAACTGTCCGTCGCCATCGGCGACTACGACCGCACGCGCGCGCTGCAGGACGGGCGCGCGCCGATCGACGGTGTGGACCCGGTGTTCATGCTGCTCGAGCCGGAGGAGATTTTCTTCCGCGCTTTCCGCCAGCACGCCTTCGACATCACCGAGATGTCGTTCTCGAGCTACCTGGTCAAGCATTCGCGCGGCGAGAGTCCGTACGTCGCCGTGCCGGTCTTTCTGTCGCGCGCGTTCCGCCACACGGCGATCTATGTGCGGCGCGACCGCATCCGCTCCGGCGCCGAGCTCAAAGGGCGGCGCATCGGCCTGCCGGAGTACCAGCTCACGGCCAACGTCTGGGCGCGCGCGTTGCTGCAGGATGACTTCGGCGTGCAGCCGCGCGACGTGATCTGGGTGCGCGGCGGCATCGAGTCGCCGGGCCGCACGGAGAAGATTGCGCTCGATCTGCCGGCCGACGTGCGCATCGAGAGCGCCGGGCCCGGCGAGACGATCTCGGCGCTGCTGGCGCGCGGCGACATCGACGCCATGATCGGCCCGCGCGCGCCGCTGGGCTTCGGCAGCGACCCGAACATCGGCTGGCTGTATGCCGACACGCAAGCCGCCGCCGCCGATTACCACCGCCGCAGCGGCGTCTATCCGATCATGCATCTGCTCGGCGTGCGCCGCGAGCTCGCCGCGGCGCATCCATGGCTGCCGGTGGCGCTGTACAAGGCCTTCGAGCAGGCCAAGCAACTGGGCATGCGGCAACTGGCCGATCCTTCTGCACCGAAGGTGTCGTTGCCGTTCCTCGAAGAGCATCTGCTGGCGGCGCGCGCGTTGCTCGGCACCGACCCCTGGCCCTACGGTGTGGCGGCCAACCGGCCGACGCTCGAGGCCTTCGTGCGCCACCACCACGAGCAGGGGCTGTCGGCGCGGCGCGTCGCCATCGACGAGCTGTTCCACCCCTCGACCTACGAGCTGGCGTCGATTTGACGTGCGCTCAGCGCCGGCGGTAGGTGACGAACGCGTAGGGCGTGCCGTCGGCAGTGCGGCGTGGTTCGCGCGCGCTCTCGACGAAGGCGGCCCGGTCGAAGGCCGGGAAAAGGGCATCGGCGCCGTCGAACACGGCGTCGATCTCGGTCAGCACCAGTTCATCGGCGTGCGGCAGTGCCAGCGCGTAGAGCTCGGCGCCGCCGATGACGAAGACCTTGTCGGCTTGCGCCACCAGCGCCAGCGCGCGATCGAACGACGACGCGGGCTCCGCGCCCATCGCCTGCCACTGCGCCTGCCGCGTGACGACGATGTTGCGCCGCCCCGGCAGCGGCCGAAAGCGCACGGGCAGCGAGTCCCAGGTCTTGCGGCCCATGATCACCGGGCAGCCCATCGTGACGCGGCGAAAGTGCTTCTGGTCTTCGCTCTCGTGCCACAGCAAGCCGCCGCCGCGGCCGATGGCGTGGTGGCGATCGAGTGCTGCGATCAGGGCCAGGGTGGGGCGGCGTGGTTTGCTCATCGCCGCGCATTGTGGCTGCGCTTCGTCATCGCTTGAACGCCGACACCGCAATGCCGGCGACGATGAGCGCAAACGCCACCGCGTGATACGGCTGCGGCCACTGTTGCAGCAGCCACGCCGACAGCAGCGCCGCGAACAGCGGCGACAGGTTGGCAAAGAAGGCCGCGATCGCCGGCCCCGCCGTCGCCACACCGAGTCCCCAGCAGCGGTAAGCGATGATCGATGGGCCGACGGCGACGTACACCAGGCCGAGCAGCACCCAGGGGTTGCGCCAATCGATCGGCGGGTGCGTGACGGTGGCCGCCTCGACGAGGCCCGCGCCGCCGGCGGCGATCAGGCCGAACAGCGCTTGCACGAAGAGGAACTCGGCCCAATCCCAATCCGGCCGCTGCGGCGCGCGCATCGACGCCGGTGGCCGCACGAGCAGCCAGCTATACACCGCCCAGCCGATCACCGCCATCAACATGTACGCGTCGCCGATCACGAACTGCACTTGCGCCAGCGCGCTCCACGCGCCGCGACAGACGACGGTGGCCACGCCGAGCAGCGACAACACAGCGCCGAGCAACTGCCGCGGCGCCGGCCGCTCGCCATACGCCAGCGCGCCGACGGCCAGCATCCACAGCGGCATCGAGGCGTTGATCAGCGTCACGTTCAGCGGCGTCGAGGTTTCGAGCGCCAAGTACTGCAAAGCGTTGAAGTTGCCGACGCCAAACGTGCCCAGCGCCAACAGGTAAATCCACGACGCGCGGATCGCCGCCGCGTCGCGCCAGACGCGCCACGCCAGCGGTGCAAGCAGCAGCGCCGCAATGAGCCAGCGCAGCGCGTTGAGCGCCAGCGGCGGCACATGCCCGACCATCAGCCGGCCGACCACCGCGTTGCCGGCCCACAGCAGCGGCGGCAACGTCATCAACAAGGCCAGTCGCGGCGTCAGGTGAGCGCCGCTCATCGGCGCGAGAACTGGTAGAGCAGCGTGCCGCGCTCGCCGTGTTCGATCAGCATCTGCAGCCGCCGAACGCGCGTCGCTTCCTGCTTGGCGCTGACGATCCACCACATCACCGCCTTGCGGTACGACGGCGCGCGCGCCTCGAAATGCGCCCAGGCCTTGCGATGGGCCTGGAGCAGCTTGGCGTACCCGGCGGGCAGCTCGACGCTGGCCTGCTCGAACGAATAGACGCCGCTCTTGTTCTCGCGCCGCGCCGCAAAGGCCGTGCGGCCGGCGTCATGCAGGCGGCCCTCGGCCTCGAGCGCCTGCATGCGCGCGATGTTGACCGCACTCCAGATGCTGCTGGTCTTGCGCGGCGAGAAACGGATCACGTAGCGCTCGTCGTCGATGCGCTTGCGCACGCCGTCGATCCAGCCGACACACAGCGCCTCGTCCACGGACTCCGGCCAGGTGACGCTGCGCTCGCCGCTGCCCACCTTCCAATAGCCGAGCTGGAGTTCACTGGCGCTCGGGGGATGGCGCGCGAACCAGCGGCGCAACTCGGCGGGTGTGCGAAAGAAGCGGGGTTCGCAGGCGTCTTTCATGATGGCATCGCCGCACCGCAGTTCCAGCACTGATCGAACGGACCATCGATGCGCTCGCCGCAGCCGCGACAAACCCAATGCCGCCACGCCGGGTGCTGCAGCTCGCGCAGCAACGTGCGCGCTTCATCGAGCCGCGCATCGTCGTGCACCCAGATCTCGGGCTGCGCCTGGTCGGGCGGAATGTCGCCGGCGATGCTGCTCGCAAAGTAGCGCTGCACGCTCGATTCGATGCCGCCTTGCGTCAGCATGTCGGCCCACAGCGTGGCCAGCGCAATGTTGGGGGCGTGGGTCAGGCGTTTCATCCGGTCTGCATGGTGCCACGCGATGGCGTAACCTCACGGCCGAGCACAGGAGACCCTGCCATGACCCGCGCCATCCAGATCGCTGCCACCGGCGGCCCCGAGCAACTGCAACTCGCCGACGTGTCGGTCGGCGAGCCCGGCCCCGGCGAGATCCGCATCCGCCACCGCGCCTGCGGCCTGAACTACATCGACGTCTATCACCGCACCGGGCTGTACCCGTTGACGCTGCCGCATGGCATCGGCATGGAAGGCGCGGGCGTTGTCGAAGCGGCCGGCGAGGGCGTCACGCACCTGAAGGCCGGCGACCGCGCTGCCTATGCGAGCAACCCGCCGGGCTCGTATTGCGAAGTGCGTGTGATGCCGGCCAAGACGGTGTGCAGGTTGCCTGACGGCATCGCCTTCGACACCGCGGCGGCGATGATGTTGAAGGGCCTGACGGTGCAGTACCTGCTGAAGAAAACGCAGCCGCAAGGCGGCTTGCAAGCCGGCGACTTCGTGCTTTGGCACGCCGCGGCCGGCGGCGTCGGCCTGATCGCGTGCCAGTGGGCCAAGGTGATGGGCTTGAAGCTGATTGCCACCGCAGGCAGCGCCGAGAAGTGCCAGCTCGCGCTCGACCATGGCGCGGCGTTTGCTATCGACTACCGCAAGGAAAATTTTGTCGAACGCGTCAAGGCCATCACCGACGGCAAGGGCGTGAAGGTGGTCTATGACTCGGTGGGCAAGGACACCTTCGAAGGCTCGCTCGATTGCCTGCGGCCGTTCGGCTTGATGGCCAGCTTCGGCAACGCCAGCGGCCCGGTGCCGCCGTTCTCACCCGGCATCCTCGGCCCCAAGGGCTCGCTGTATTTGACGCGGGCGACACTGTTTACTCATATGGCCGCGCGCGAGGCCACGCAGGCGATGGCCGACGACTTGTTCGCCGTGGTGCAAAGCGGCGCGGTGAAGATTCGTATCGATCAGCGCTACCCGCTGGCCGAGGTGGCGCAGGCGCACCGTGACCTCGAAGCGCGCAAGACAACGGGGTCGTCGGTGTTGCTGGTGTAGCGCCGCGGATGGTTTGCCGCGGTTGGTTCTAGGGGCTTGTCGGCCCTCGGCTCGCGGCGCTGAATGCGCATTCCACCACCAGCAGACGGAAGGAGTGCGCATGAATACGACATCGATGTTCGCCGCCTGGCGTCGCTTGGCCACC
>JANMHY010000297.1:0-5778 GCA_031375525.1 Burkholderiales bacterium | reverse complement strand
CTCACCCAGACGCCGTTCTCGACCACGGCGTCGATCGCGCAGCCCACCGAGCAATGCGTGCAGACGGTGCGCTTGACTTCGACCTTGGCCTCGCCGGCTTTGGCCGGTGCTTCTGCCGCTTCGGCTTTCTTGACGAGCGTCAACTGGCTGGCCGCGATGCCGGCGCCGACGCCCAAACCGGAGCGGCGCAAGAACTTGCGCCGGTCCATCGTGGGTATGGCGCGCGAGATGCCGCGCGCCAGGCTGTCAACGAGCGCGCCCGAAGAGGCCGATGCCCCCTCGCCGCCCGGTGACCTTCGTGTCAACAACATGGTGTTGCCTCCAAATGAACTGCTGAAATCAGATGCGCGCGGTGGCGTAGTAGCGCTTGACGTGTTCGGTGAGGCGGTAGCCGGCTGCCGTGTCGGGCAGCGGTTTGATCGCGGCACCCTGGGCGTCAGCGCCGGCCGGCTGAACCGCCGGCAAGACCACCGCAGCCGCGGCCAATGCACCCACGGTGCCTACGCCGGCCATGACGGCACGGCGGTCCAACGATTTTTTGGGATCTCGCATTTCGGATCTCCTTGTAAGAGGCATACAACTCAAGGCATAGCGTACCAGCCCGCTACGCAATTGAATGCATAGGGGTCTCGAGCGGCAATACCGATTTGCACCTACTAAGGTTTGGCGAGGCTCGTCAGCTCGGCGTCATGCGTCAAGAGCTTGGCTAACATCTCTTCCAATACATTCTGTTCGGACTCACGTTGATCATCGGCACCGCAGGTCATATCGACCATGGCAAGACCTCGCTGGTCAAAGCCCTCACCGGCATCGACGCCGATCGGCTGAAGGAAGAAAAGGCGCGCGGCATCACGATCGACCTGGGCTTTGCGTACAAAGCATCGACAGACGGCAGCGTGCTCGGTTTCGTCGATGTGCCCGGCCATGAAAAGCTGATCCGCAACATGCTGGCCGGCGCCACCGGCATTGACCACGTCATGCTCGTGGTTGCTGCCGACGACGGGCCGATGCCGCAGACGCGCGAGCACCTGGCGATCCTCGACCTGCTCGGGCTGTCGCGCGGCGTCGTCGCGTTAACGAAAGCCGATCTGGTGTCCAAGGCGCGGCTCGATGAAGCGCGCGCCGAGGTGCGCGCGCTGCTGGCGCCGACGGCATTGGCCGGCGCCGAGTTGCTGCCGGTGTCTTGCGTCACCGGGCTGGGCATCGACGCGCTGGCGCAACACCTGGCTGACGCCAGCGCTGCGCTGCCCGCGGTGTACGAACACGGCCACTTCCGCCTTGCGGTGGACCGCAGCTTTTCGCTCGCCGGCATCGGCACCGTCGTCACCGGCACGGCCGTCGCCGGGCGTGTCGCCGTCGGCGACAAGCTCGTCGTCTCGCCGGGCGGCAAGGCCGTGCGCGTGCGCGGCCTGCATGCGCAGAACCAGCAAGCCGAAGCGGGCCACGCCGGTCAACGCCTGGCGCTGAATCTGGCCGGCGTGGAAAAGAGCGACGTCGCCCGCGGCGACTGGATCGTCGCCGAGCCGGCGCACGCGCCGACGCAGCGCTTCGAAGCGCGCATCCGCGTGCTGGCCAGCGAGAGCAAGCCGCTCGCGCACTGGACGCCGCTGCATCTGCATCTCGGCGCCGTGGACGTCGGCGCGCGCGTCGTGCTGCTCGAAGGCGCGCCGATCCAACCCGGCACCAGCGCCTGGGTGCAGCTCGAACTCGACAAGCCGATCGGCGCCTTGCGCGGCGACCGCTTCATCCTGCGCGACCAGTCTGCCCTGCGCACGGTCGGCGGCGGCGTGGTGGCCGATGCGTTTGCACCGCCGACCCGGCGCCGCAAACACGAACGCCTGGCCGTGCTCGCCGCCTTCGACCAACCCTCGCCGGCCGAAGCACTGACGGCGCTGCTGGCCTTGGAGCCGCCGAACGGCGTCGATCTGACGCGCTTCATCACGCAGTGCAATCTGCTGCCCGACGATGCAAGCCGATTGAAAGCGGCTGTGCCGCATCGCGCGATCGACGATGGCGCAACGACGCTGGCCTTCGCCCAAGGCCAGCTCGAAAAGCTCGTCGCCCGCATCGGTGAAGTGCTCGGCGCGCATCACAAGCGCGCTGCCGACAGCCCGGGCCTGACGCTCGAAGCCTTGCGAAGCGCGCTGTCGGCAAGAACGACCACGCGCACCAGCGCCACGGTCTTCGCGCTGCTGATCAAGGAGCTGACCGGCGGCGGCACGCTGCAGCGCAGCGGCCCCTACCTGCGCCTGGCCGGCCATGAAGCGTCTCTTCAAGGCGCCGAGCAGAAACTCTGGGAGCGCCTGAAACCGTGGCTGGCCGAAGGCGGCTGGAACCACCCGCCCAAACTCAGCGACATGCTGGCCCGCGACCGCACGCTGCCGCGCGATCAGGTGACACGGCTGCTGCAGAAGGCCGCGCGCATGGGCAAGGTCTATGCGGTGGGTCCGGAGTACTTCATCCTCGCGCCGCACTTCTGCGAACTCGCGCTGCGCGCGCAAACACTGGCGCAAGCCGACGAGCACCAGCGCCTGAACGTCAAGACGTACCGCGAGACGACGGGCATCAGCCGTCATCTCTCACTGCCGCTGGTAGAGTTCTTCGACCATATCGGCTTCACCAAGCGCGACCCCGAGGGCCGCAAGATCAGGCGCGACGCGCGCGAGATGTTCGGCAGCGGCGATGGGTCCTGAAAGTCCAGATAGAGGAGGAGGATCGTCCCCCGGTGGGGCGTCCGGTCTGCAAAACCGGGTGGGGCTGTTGGACAGTCCTAGGTAGGTTCGACTCCTACCCTCTTCCGCCACGTCTTCCCGCGCGCGCACATGCAAGCCCAAAACCGACCACCGTCGATCGACAAGCTGCTCGACTCACCGACGATGCGTGAGTTGACTCTGCAGCATGGCCGCGCGAGCGTGCTGGCCGCAGCGCGCGAGGCAATCGACGCATGGCGTGCCGACACCTCGCAGCCCTTCGGCAGCACGGCGTTCGAACAGCGTTGCCGCACGCAGCTCGAAGCCCGCGCGGCGCTGAATCTGCGGCCGGTGTTCAACCTCACCGGCACCGTGCTGCACACCAACCTCGGCCGCGCGCTGTTGCCGCAAGAGGCGATCGACGCGGTGACGGCGCTGATGGGCCAAGCCGGCAATCTCGAGTACGACCTCGCCAGCGGCACGCGCGGCGACCGCGACGATCACATCGAAGGCCTGTTGCGCGAACTCACCGGCGCCGAAGCGGCGACGGTCGTCAACAACAACGCCGCGGCGGTGCTGCTCGTGCTGGCGGCGCTGGCGGAGAAAAAGGAAGTGATCGTCTCGCGCGGCGAGCTAATCGAGATCGGCGGCGCGTTCCGCATCCCGGACATCATGCGCCGCGCCGATGCAAAACTGGTTGAAGTCGGCACGACGAACCGCACTCACCTGAGCGACTTCGAGGCCGCGATCGGCGCCAAGACAGCGCTGGTGAGGAAGGTGCATGCCAGCAACTACGCCAGCGACGGCTTCGTCGCCAGCGCGCCGATCGCCGAGCTGGCCGCGCTGTGCAAACTCAAAGGCGTGCCGATGGCCGAAGACCTCGGCAGCGGCTCGCTGATCGACATGACGCGCTGGGGCCTGCCGGCCGAGCCGACGCCGCAGCAGTCGATTGCCGCCGGCGTCAACGTCGTCACCTTCAGCGGCGACAAGCTGCTCGGCGGCCCGCAGGCCGGGCTGATCGTCGGCGACAAGGCGCTGATCGCCAAGATCAAGAAGAACCCGTTGAAGCGCGCGCTGCGTCTGGACAAGATGACGATCGCCGCACTCGAAGCGGTGCTGAAGCTGTACCGCGATCCCGATCGTCTGGCACAGCGCCTGCCGACGCTGCGCTTGCTGACGCGACCGCAGGCCGAGATCCAGGCGCTGGCCGAACGCATGGCGCCCGTGCTCGTCAAAGTTCTGAGCGATTCAGCCACCGTGCAGGTGCTGCCGTGCAAGAGCCAGATCGGCAGCGGCTCGCTGCCGGTGGACCGGCTGCCGAGCGCCTGTGTGGCCATCGGCCCGCCGCCCGGCGCCAAACGTGCGGGCAGCTTCCCGGACCGGCTGGCCACAGCGCTGCGCGCGTTGCCGCGGCCGGTGATCGGCCGCATCGAAGAGGGCTTGCTGCGCCTGGACCTGCGCTGCCTGGACGGCCCGGCGCAGGAGCAGGCGTTCGTCGCGCAGTTGTCGCAGCTCGCGCTGCGCGCTTAGCGGTTGTTGCTCGCCCGCTGCTGCGCCAGTTCGTCCTCGCGCAGGTTGACGCAGACCGGGTCGCCCTGATGCTCCGCCTTGCCGCATTCGCGGGCGCGGCAGAACTGCCGGCCGATGAAGCTGCCGGCGGCACAAGATTCGCTGACGCTGCGACGCGTGTCGAGGGCGAGTTGCAGCGATTGCGAACGCGCCTGTTCGGCCGCGGCGCGTTGCCGTGCCTGCTCGGCGAGCTGCTGCTGCTGCACGCGCTCGGACTCGCGCTGCTGCGCCAGTTGCAAGCGCTGCGTTTCTTCGGCCGCGGCGCGCTCCTGGGCCCCTTGGGCGGCCTTGCGGCGGGCATCGGCGAGCTGCTTGACGCGGGCCATGCGAGCCGCATCATCGGCCGCGGGGTCTGCCACGGCGACGACGGCCGTCGCCGGTTCAGGCGTGGCCAGCGCCAGTGGAATCGATGCCGGCGCCGCCGCGATGCTGGGCGTCACGGCCTCGGCGGCGACGGCTGCCGGCGCCGGCGCCGCCAACGTCACGATGGCCGCTGCGGGCTGGCTGTCGCGGCGCTCGGCGACGGCGGCCGACCGTGCATCACGCGCTTCGCTGCCGTTGGCGCCGCGCCACATCGTGGCGCTGCCGAGCACAACCAAGCCGCCGAGCAACGCCAACAGCGCACCGCCGCCACCGAGCCCGTGCGCCGGGGCGCGCAGGTTCTGGGCTGCAATCCGGTCGAGCTGCGACAGCGCCGCCGCGTCGCGCGTCGGCCCTGCAGGCTCGCGCTGTGGCATCGGGCCGGCCGCCACGGACGGCTGTGCAAAGGGGGTCAGAAGGGTCAGCTGCATGGCGAACTCGAGAGCTGTTGGGTGTGTCGGTCGATGCAGGATAGTCCCGGCAACCATCATTGCGAGCGCCGGGCTGCCACCTGAATCCGTGTTTCCACCTAAACCAGGGGCCGCGCAACCGTGCGAACAACGCGGGCCTGCGGGTCTTACTCGATCATGTCGAAGCCCTGCGTCTCCACCTGCAAGAAGGCGCGCGTGAACACCGCCAACGCGGCGTAGAGCCGGGCCCGTGGGTGTTGCAGGGCGGCATCACACAGCGAGCCTGCGACCCACGGCTGAACGTGGCTGCGGAAGAAAACCCGCTGGCGTTCGAGGTTGCACACCGCCGCATCGTCGCCGGCGATCAGGTAGCGCATGACTTCGAACAGGAACGCCACATGGTCTTCGGTTTCGCCGCTGGCGGTGTCGCGCGTCAGGCCGAGTTCGGCCAGGTCGGTGCGCAACACCACCAGCGGCTTTTCGTTCAACGCGCCGGCCAGGTGGTGCGAGCCGTAGAGCAGGATGTCGGGCTTGCCGATGCCGATGAACAGGGCCTCGTACTCGTCGGTTGCCGCCTGCTCGCTGCCGGCACGCATCGCCGCCACCAGTTCCTGCCACGGCGTTTCGAGAAACGCGCCGCGCTGCGGCGCCTCAGTGACGGCCACCGCGAACTGCTCGAACAGCGCCGCATCGGGCGGCGCGAACCACAGCCGCGCCAGCAGGCCGTAGAGCTCGGCACGCTGCAGCTC
>JANMHY010000492.1:0-2574 GCA_031375525.1 Burkholderiales bacterium | reverse complement strand
CGGCGCGGCCAAGACGTTCGATCTGGCGATCGGCACGCAACCCAGCGGGGTGGCCTACAGCGTCAGCCCGGCCACCGTGGCGCTGGCAGCCGGTGCATCGGCGACGGTCATAGTGACCATGCAAGCCGCGGTCGGCACCAGCGGCCACAAGCAGGCTTACCTCGAAATCACCGAGGGTGGCGCGCAGGTGGCGCATGCCGCGCTGTTTACGCTGATGAAGTGATGGGCAACGCCAGGCTGCCGTGCCGCACGGCAGCCTGGCGGCTTACCCAATTCTGCGCACGATGCGCGGTGATTTGAATGACGCTACTTCGGCGCCAACCGAATCGCCCCGTCCAGCCGGATCACCTCGCCGTTGCGCATGTCGTTTTCGATGATGTGCTTGACGAGTTTGGCGTAATCGGCGGGCGTGCCAAGGCGCGACGGTAAGGGCACGCTGGCGGCCAGCGAGTCCTGCACTTCCTGCGGCAGCCGAACAGCATCGGCGTGCCGAAGATGCCCGGCGCGATGGTCATGCAGCGAATGCCAGCGTCGTGCTCAGTCGCCCTTGAGTCTCTTCACCAGGGCCGCACCCGTGAGCAGCTCCAGGTGGGCCTCGAGGCGGATGACCCGGCCCGTAAGGTCTTCGATCCGCGCCTGTTGGGCTTTCATTGCCTCGGTTTGGCGATTCACCTTGTCTTCGAGTTTGATCATCGACGTTAGCGCGCCCCAGAGCTTGTCTGTAACACCCATTACGCAGCCTTCCGGTCCGCTGCCTTGCGCGCCTTGATCGCCTTTGCTTGCATCGCATCAATGCGCTTGTTGCTCGCGTCGATGAAATTCAGGGCATCGTCAATGGCGGCGCCCGCACGCTCTGCAGCGCCCTTCGCTGCGTCAGCGAGCACGCCCAACTCCTCGTCGGTGTCGCTCGACTGGTACGCAAAGGCACCGCGCCGCATCAACTCCGAAATCGGGATGTCGAGCTTCTTCGCCTTCGCCGCAATGGCCTTCTTGTCCTGCGGTGTTGCCTGCACCACGATCCGTTGAACTGCGGCTGCCATGTGAACGACTCCTGTAGCGTGGCTGTGTACATGGACAGTGTATGTACATAGATGGAATCGTCAAGAGGACTTCTTTGACGGAGGAATCATTGAATGCGTGCCTGCCCGCACGGTTGCGCAGCAGACCTACACTGGCGCCGCGACACCGATTCGCCCGCTACAAGCGGCGAAACCGCCTACTTTGGCGCCAGCCGAATCGCCCCATCGAGCCGGATCACCTCGCCGTTGAGCATGTCGTTCTCGACGATGTGCTTGACCAGCTTGGCGTAGTCCTGCGGGGTGCCGAGGCGCGACGTGTAGGGCACGCTCGCGGCCAGCGCGTCTTGCACTTCCTGCGGCATGCCGAACAGCATCGGCGTGCCGAAGATGCCCGGTGCGATGGTCATGTTGCGGATGCCGTTGCGCGCCAGGTCGCGGGCGATCGGCAGCGTCATGCCGACCACGCCGCCTTTGCTCGCAGCATAGGCGGCCTGGCCGATTTGTCCGTCATACGCCGCCACGCTGGCGGTAGAGATCATCACGCCGCGTTCGCCGGTGGCTTCGGGCGCGTTTTTGCACATAGCCTCGGCGGCCACGCGGATCATGTTGAAGCTGCCGATCAGGTTGATGTTGACCACTTTGGCAAACTGCGCTAGCGGGTGAGCGCCTTCCTTGCCGACGGTCTTCGCACCGATGGCGATGCCGGCGCAGTTGACCAGGCCCATCAGCTTGCCCATCGACACAGCCTGGGCAACCACCGCCTGCGCATCGGCTTCCTGCGTCACGTCGCACTTCACGAAGGCGCCGCCGATTTCTTTGGCGAGCGCCTGGCCCTTGTCGGCCTGCACATCGGCGACGACGACCTTACCGCCTTCTTTGGCGAGCAGGCGCGCTGTGCCTTCGCCCAAACCCGATGCGCTGCCGGTGACGATGAAGACTTTGCCTGCGATGTCCATTTGGAGCTATCCAGTGTTTGAGAGTCTGATGAAAATTTCGAAACTCGCGACAACCCCCAACACCCGTTCGGGCTGAGGTATCGAAGCCCTACGCGTGCCCTTCGATACCTCATGGCGAACAGGGATGCGCGTCGTGCTTTTGGAGAAGATCAATAGTTGGATATGACCTCTTGCGCTGTTACTTGCACCGATCTCAGGAGCAGCGTCTCCGGCGCGATGTCGAGCGCGCCGGGCCAGCAGACAGTGCTATGTGCGACGTGCGCTTGAGCAAAAACCGTTGAATCCTTCAGGCGAGTGAAAACGCCGCGGTCGAGATAGGGGGCGCAAGAGAACTTGCGCAACGCCCCGTCGCTGTAAGCCAGCAACAAGTCAGAAGGAGGAAGCGGCGTGACTCGAACGAGGTCGGGAATGTCCATGATCAGCACTCTTGACTATCTGATGGCGGGCACGGCTCGGTCCTTCCGGCGCTTCTCGCTCAGGCCAGCGCAGCCAACGCACGCGCCGTGATCTGATCGACCGTGCCCGTGCCGTCGATCTTGCGGCAGCGCGGTGCGGCGGCGTCGCCGCTCGCAGCCCACTTGGCGTAGTACTCGACCAGC
>JANMHY010000473.1:0-4904 GCA_031375525.1 Burkholderiales bacterium | reverse complement strand
GTCCATGAAGCCGCCCATCTCGATGGCGCCGCAGAACGTGATCTCGCCGTCGCCCTGCGAGAAATGCAGGTCGCCGAACGAGAGCTTGGCGCCGGGCACGAAGACCGGATAGAAGATGCGGCTGCCGGCGGTGAGGTTCTTGATGTCCTGGTTGCCGCCGTTCTCGCGCGGCGGCGCGGTGCGGGCCGCCTCCTTCGAGACGCGGTCGAAGTCGGCGCCTTTGAGCGAGCCGAGGATCGCACTGTCGGGCAGCGGCGGCAGCGCCAGCGGCGGCACGCGGTACGGGTCGGTCTCGATCAGCGCCGTCTCGCGTTTGGTCCAGCGCGCCAGCAACTCCTTCGACGGCGCCGTGCCCATCAGGCCCGGATGGTGGATCCCCACGTACGACAGCTCCGGGATGTGGCGCGAGACGGCGACGTCGCCGCGGAAGTCCCAGATCACCTTGTAGGCGTCGGGGAAGCGCTCGGTGAGGAAGCCGCCGCCGTTCTTGGTGGCAAACACGCCGGTATAGCCCCAGCCCATGCCGGAGAACGGGCCCGAGTCCTCCTGGTCGCACGAGTCGATCTCGAGGATGTCGACGACCAGCAGATCGCCCGGCTCGGCGCCCTCGACGTGGAACGGCCCCGACAGCACGTGCACGCCGGCCAGCGGCGCGTTGCGGATGTCGTTGGCCGAATCGTCGTTCTTGATCGCGCCGTCAAACCACTCGCGGCAATCGGCGCGGAAGACATCACCGGGCCGTACGGTCACCGCGGCTGGAATGTCCGGGTGCCAGCGGTTGTGGCCCACCAGCTTCTGGTCGGTGAACTTCTTCGTGTTGTCGAGCGGGAATAGATTCTTGGGCATGTCGGATCCTTTCGAGGATGAAGTTGCGGATCGAGGCGACGGCGGCGAGCCGTCACGGCCTGGGCAAACGCCGCAGAGCGGGCGTTAGAGAAACTTGGCGATTGCGGCGCGCACCGGCCGAGGGCACGGAGGACACGACCTCCGGTTCATGGCGGCTTTTCTCGGCGTGTTCGACGGCGCCGAACCAAGCCGAGCGCGACGCGCGCGTCACACTGGGCGCCGACAGCGCGCGCATCGCGTCGCTGCCGCACTGCGGACACAGCGCCGTCGAGGCCGCGGCGCCCATCGGCTGCATCAGCTCGAAGACACCATGCTGCTGGCAGCGGTATTCGTAGATCACCATGTTGCGACTCCTTGCCCGCCGCGACCCACACTCGGACAGCGCCGTCGCGTCAGCGGGCTTGCAACGCCGATGTTGAGCCGGGCCGTCGAACGGCGAAACCCGCGCGGCGACGAGTGCGGCTCATCACGATCGATGAGCCGCGCCTCATCCGATCGGATGAGTGCGGCCGGCGCCCTGCCCTACAACAAGGCGCGCATTTCCTGTGCCGCCTCCTGCAGCAACGGCAGCACCGACTCGATCATGTGCTCGCCGCTCTTGTACGCCGGCATCGGCACCGTCATGCCGAGCGCCGCGCGGCAGCGGCCCTTGCGGTCGATCAGCGGCACCGACATGCCGCGCAGACCGGCGTCGAGCTGCTGCTCGCTGTGCCAGTAGCCGAGCGTGCGCGCATGCAGCACGTCGGCATGGAAGCGCTTGCGGTCGGTGATGGTGTGCGCGGTGAACTTGGTGAAGTCGTGCTGCAGGGTCCAGGCATCGAGCGCAGCGTCGTCGAAGGTCGACAGGATGACGACCCCCGGCGTCACCACATGCGCCGGCACGCGCACGCCGACGCCGTAGCCGATCGTCAGCCAGCGCGGCGGCGCGCTTCGGGCGATGTAGATGACCTCGAACTCGTCGAGCACGCTGACGTTGACGGTGTGGCCGCACTGCGCCGAGATGCGCTGGATGAACGGCTGCACCAGGCGCGGCAGCCTGGCCGCGCCGAGGTAACTCTGGCCCAGCCGCAGCACGCGCGGCGCCAGCCAGAACTGCTTGCCGTCGGTGGCGGCGTAGCCGAAGTGGACGAGGCTCAGCAGGTAGCGCCGCGCGGCGGTGCGCGTCAGGCCGGCGCGCTGCGCGGCGTCGCTCGGCGTGAGTTGCGGATGGTCGTCATCGAAGGCTTCAATGACGCGCAGGCCCTTGCCCAAACCATCGATCAGATCACGGCGGTCAACCGAGATGGCAGCAGCAGATGCGGGCATGAGTAGCAGGCTCCGGACTTACCCTCGAAACGCGCACAAGGCGCGCAAGGTGCGCGATTATCGCGCACGGCAGAGGGAAAGCGCTTGTCGGCGAGCGGTGCAGTTTCTATCGTGCAGGCAGGCGCTACACAACACCATCAGGAGACATTGCCCCCATGAATTCACTGCGCAGAACTCTGCTCGCTGCCACCTGCTTCGCTGCTTTCAGCGTTGCTGCTCAGGCCCAGAACACGATCAAGATAGCCGGCCTGTACGAACTCTCGGGCGCCGGCGCATCGGCCGGCACGATGTTCAAGAACGGCGTGGACCTGGCGGTCAAGGAGATCAACGCCGCCGGCGGCATCCTCGGCAAGAAGATCGAGCACAACGCGGCCGACACGCAGAGCACGCCCGGCGTCGCCAAGGGCCTGGCCACCAAGGCGATCGACGACGGTGTGTTCGCCGTCTTCGGCCCGGTCTTTTCGGGCTCGATCCTGGTCAGCATGGCCGAGACGCGCAAAGCGGAGGTGCCCAACTTCACCGGCGGCGAAGCCACGGCGATCACCACGCAAGGCAACCCGTACATCTTTCGCACCAGCTTCACGCAAGCCACCGCGATGCCCAAGGTGGCGCGCTACATCGCCGACAACCTGAAGGCCAAGAACGTGGCCGTGATCTACGTCAACAACGACTTCGGCAAGGGCGGCCGCGACGCCATCGCCAAAGCGCTCGAAGCCGCCGGCGTCAAGGTGGTGGCCGACATCTCCACCGACAGCGGCCAGGTCGACTTCTCGGCGCCGGTGCTGAAGGCCAAGCAGGCCAACGCCGACGCCCTGTTCGTCTACACCAACGAAGAAGAGTCGGCGCGCGCGCTGCGCGAGTTGCACAAGCAGGGCTTCAACAAGCCGATCGTCGGCGAGACCACGCTGACCGGCCAGAAAGTGATCGACCTGGCGGGCGAAGCGGCCAACGGCGCCGTGGCGCATGTGGGCCTGACGGTCGATGCGCCCAACCCGCGCATGCTGGCCTTCAAGGCCAAGTTCTACCAAGAGACCAAGACCATCTCCGACCACAACGGCATCAAAGGCTACACCGGCGTCTACGTGCTCAAGGCCGCGATCGAGAAGGCGGGCAAGCTCGACAAGAAGGCCGTCGCCGCCGCGTTGCACGGCCTCACCGTCAAGGCCGACAAGAACCCCGGCGTGATCTTCGACGTGGCCTTCGACGACAAGGGCGACCTCGACCGCGAGAGCTTCATCGTCGAGGTCAAGGGCGGCAAGCAGGAAGTCAAGGAAGTGCTGCCGGCGTTGAGTGCGAAGAAGTAGAAGGTATTTGGCCCCCTCCCCCTGCAAGGGGGTGGGTTGGGGTGGGGGTGCATCGCGGCGCACACCAACCCCTCACCCCAGCCCTCTCCCCTGAGGGGCGAGGGAGCAAGACAGATGACGGACTTCCTGCAACTGCTGATTTCCGGCATGGCCACCGGCGCGATCTACGCGCTGGCCGCGCTCGGCTTCACGCTGCTCTGGCAAGCCAGCGGCACGATCAACTTCGCCCAAGGCGAGTTCGTGATGCTGCCGGCCTTCATGATGCTGGCCTTCGGCGCAATGGGCGCACCGCTGCTGCTGAGTTTCGTGCTGACCTGCTTCGTTGCCGTGCTCGTGCTCGGCTGGGCCTTCAAGCGCGGCATCGCCGACCCGCTGCTCAAGTTCGGCCTGATGCCGATCGTCGTAGCCACCATCGGCCTGGCGATCGCGGCGCGCAACGGCATCCGCGCCGGCTACAGCGCCGAAGCGCATCCGTTCCCGTCGCTGTTCGCCGACAAGATCTACAACGTCGCCGGCGTCACCGTGACGTTGGCCGACATCAGCACGCTGGTGCTGGCACTCGCCCTCGTGCTCGGCACGCAGGCCTACCTCAACAAGACCGTCACCGGCCGTGCGATGCAGGCGGTGGCGCAGAACACCGAAAGCGCCACCGTGCTCGGCATCAACGTGCCGCGCATGATCTTCTACACCTTTGCCATCAACGCCGTGCTGGCCTGCGCGGCGGCGCTGCTGGTGACGCCGACGTATCTCGCCAAGTTCGACATGGGCGAGTCGCTCGGCACCAAGGCCTTCTTCGCCGCCATCATCGGCGGCTTCAACAACAGCCGCGGCGCGTTGCTCGGCGGCGTGATCGTCGGCGTCTCCGAGAACCTGGCCGCGGCCTACATCTCGCCGTCCTACAAGGACGCGGTGGCGCTGGTGATCTTCATGATCGTGATCCTGTTCAAGCCGCAAGGCCTGCTCGGCAAGAAGGTGGAGCGAAAAGTATGAGCCAGAAACTTCCGCTCATCATCGGCATCGTGCTCGCCGCGGTGCTGCTCTTCGTGCCGCCGCTGCTGAAGAACTACGGCATCTACCTGTTCAGCTACTGGCTGATCTTCGTCATCGCCACGATGGGCCTGAACCTGACGATCGGCTACGCCGGCCAGAAGAGCCTCGGCCACGCGGCGTTCTTCGGCATCGGCGCCTACACGGTGGCGATCCTGCTGCAGCACGGCATCAGCTTCTTGATCGGCCTGCCGCTTGCGATGCTCGGCTGCTTCGTCATCGGCCTCGGCCTCGGCTTCCCGGCGCTGCGCGTGCAGACGATCTACCTCGCCTTTGCCACGCTCGGCTTCAACACCGCGCTCTGGCTGGTGATGCGCAACGAGGAGTGGCTCACCGGCGGCACCTTCGGCATCAACAACATCGCGCGACCGAGCCTGTTCGGTATCAGCCTGGAGAGCAACC
>JANMHY010000388.1:0-4402 GCA_031375525.1 Burkholderiales bacterium | reverse complement strand
GGCGCGGCCTCGCAGCCGGCGGCGCTGGTGGGCATGACGCCGCACCCGCAATCCGCGCAGTGGCGCTTGTCCGGGCGTCTGCCCGATGGCCGCGCCGTGCAGGAGCGCGTGCTGTTGTTCAGCCACGGCACGCAGGTCTATCAGGCGACGATGCTCGGCGCGCGGCTCGACGCCGACGCGCAGGAGACGTACTTCGGCGCCCTGCGCGTCGGGCCATGAGTCTGTCCACGGCGCCCGCGCCCACGCCAACGCCGCCGCCGCTGATGTCCGTGGCGCGCACGGCCGTGGCGATGTTTTTCGCCTTTGCCTTCGCGTACTTTCTGTCGGCCCTGCTGCGCGCTGTCACGGCCACGCTCGCCCCGGCGTTCAGCGGCGAGCTCGGCCTGTCGTCGGCCGATCTGGGGTTGCTCGCCGGGGCCTACTTCCTCGGCTTTGCGCTGACGCAGTTGCCGCTCGGGCATGCGCTCGACCGCTTCGGCCCGCGACGCGTGCTGCTGGCGCTGCTGTCGGTGGCGGTGCTGGCGTGCATGGCGTTTGCGCTGGCCACGACGCTGGCTTGGCTGTGGCTCGCGCGGGCGCTGATCGGCGTCGGTGTGTCGGCCTGCCTGATGGCGCCGCTGACGGCTTACCGCCACCGCTTCGGCGACATGGCGCAACTGCGCGCCAACTCGTGGATGCTGATGACCGGCTCGTTGGGCATGCTCGCCTCGACGCTGCCGGTGCAATGGCTGTTGCCTGTAATGGGCTGGCGCGGACTGTTCTGGTGGGTGGCGGGCCTGTTGTCGCTGGCGATGGTGCTGATCGTCTGGCTCGTGCCCCGCGACGAACCCGCAGCACCTGCCGCTTATGCCGCCGCCGCCGCAGTGCCCGGCTATGGCGCGATCTTCGGCCACCCGTACTTCGTGCGCCTGGCGCCGCTGGCGTTCGTGTTGTATGGCGGCCTGGTGGCCGTGCAGTCGCTGTGGGCGGGGCCTTGGCTGACGGCCGTGGCCGGCCGCAGCCCGGGGCAAGCGGCGCAGGGCCTGTTCCTGATCAACCTGGCGATGTTGTGCGCGTTTTTCGCCTGGGGTGTTCTGATGCCGCCCTTGCGCCGGCGCGGGGTCACGGTCAACGGATTGATAGCACTGGGTGTGCCGGTGTCGCTGGCCTTGCTGGTCTTGGCCGTCGCGCTCGGCTCGTCGGCCGGCGCGGTGATCTGGGCCGCGTGGTGCGTGTCGTGCACGGTCGTTTCGCTGAGCCAGCCGGCGCTGGCGCAGGTCTTCCCGCAGGCCCTGGCCGGGCGCGCGCTCTCGGCTTACAACCTCGTCATCTTTGCCGGCGTGTTCTGCGTGCAGTGGGGCATCGGCCTGGCGATCGACGCCTTGGTGTCGTCCGGTTGGGGCCGCCCCGACGCGGTTCGTGCTGCGTTTGGATTGTTCGGCCTGTGTGCGGCAGCGTCTTATGCCTGGTTCCTGCTGCGCGGCAGTGAACGCGGATAATCGTCGGCGTTGCCATGACCCGACTGCTCATCATCGCCCACGCCCCGCTGGCTTCGGCATTGGCCGAAGTGGCGGCGCACACCTTCCCCGATTGCGCGGCGCAGTTGCAGGCCCTGGATGTGCCGCCGCAGATGGCGCCGGAAGAAGTGCAATCGCGCGCCGCAGCGCTGTTGCCCGCTGTAGAAACGCAAGACACGCTGATCCTGACCGACGTCTTCGGCGCCACACCCTGCAACGCGGCGCAGCGCCTGGCCGATGGTGTCCACGTCAGGGTGGTGGCCGGCGTCAACGTGCCCATGCTGTGGCGCACGCTGTGCTACGCCGACGAGCCGCTCGATGCGTTGGTCGCCCGGGCCATGGCCGGCGCTACCCAAGGCGTGATGCAGGCCAGCGCCACGCGGCCGCAACAACAGGCGCGCGGCGCCGGCCCCGAGGATGCAAAAGACCAAAGTCACCATCATCAATAAGCTCGGTTTGCATGCGCGCGCCTCGGCCAAGCTGACCAAGCTCGCCAGCAGCTTCTCGTGCGATGTCTTCATGAGCCGCAACGGCCGCCGCATCAACGCCAAGAGCATCATGGGCGTGATGATGCTGGCCGCGGGCATGGGCACCGACGTCGAAATCGAGACCGTGGGCGATGACGAAGTCAAGGCGATGCAGGCGCTCGTCGGTCTGATCAACGAGCGCTTCGGCGAGGGCGAATGAGGGCCGTACCGTGACCGTTCAGATTTTCGGTTTGGCCGTGGCCAAGGGCGTGGCCATCGGCCGCGCTGTGCTCGTCGCCTCGGGCCGAGTTGACGTGGCGCACTACTTCATCGTCGCCGACCAGGTCACAGCAGAAGTCGATCGGTTGATCCGCGCCAGGGACGAGGTCTCCGCCGAGCTCGCCACGCTGCAACACGAGTTGCCCACGGACGCGCCGCACGAGTTGTCGGCGCTGCTCGACGTGCACCTGATGCTGTTGCAGGACGAGCACCTGGTCAAAGCCGCGGCGCGCTGGGTCCACGAGCGTCACTACAACGCCGAATGGGCCTTGTCGGCCCAGCTAGAAGTGCTGGCGCGGCAATTCGACGAGATGGAAGACGAGTACTTGCGCGAGCGAAAGGCCGACCTCGAGCAGGTGACCGAACGCGTGCTGGCCACACTGAAGCGGCACAGCGGCCGTGATGCGGCGCGCATTGCGACACCGACGCCGCAAGACTTCGGCGGCGAAGAGCCGCTGGTGCTCGTCGCCGGCGACATCTCGCCGGCCGACATGATCCAGTTCAAGCGCAGCGTGTTCAAAGGCTTCGTCACCGATGTCGGTGGACGGACCTCGCACACGGCGATCGTCGCGCGCAGCATGGACATTCCTGCGGTTGTGGGCGCCCGCGAAGCGAGCCGCTTGATCCGCCAGGACGATTGGATCGTCATCGACGGCGACGCCGGCGTGGTCATCGTCGATCCGCCACCGATCGTGCTCGAGGAGTACCGCTTCCGTCAGCGTCAGTTGCAACTCGAGCGCGAGAAACTCGACCGGCTGCGTCACACACCGGCCATTACCCTGGACGGCGAGTCAGTGGAAATGCTGGCCAATATCGAGTCGCCTGAAGACGCAGCCTATGCACTCGATGCGGGCGCGGTGGGCGTGGGCTTGTTCCGTACCGAGTTTCTGTTCATGAACCGCGGCAGCGACCTGCCCGGCGAAGACGAGCAGTTCGAGGCCTACCGGGCCGCTGTCGTGGCGATGAAAGGCCTGCCGGTGACCATCCGGACGGTGGACATCGGCGCCGACAAGCCGCTCGAGAGGCTCAGCTTGCACGAGCTGCGGCATGAGCACTCGCTCAACCCGGCTCTGGGGCTGCGCGCGATCCGATGGAGCTTGTCGGAGCCGTCGATGTTTCGCGCGCAACTGCGTGCGATCCTGCGCGCGAGCGCGTTCGGTAAGGTGCGAATCCTCGTGCCGATGGTGGCTCACCTCAGCGAGGTGCGGCAAACCCTCGAGGCGCTACAGCGCGCCAAGCAGCAGCTACGCGCCGCCGGCCATGCGTTTCTGGACGTCGAAGTCGGCGCCATGATCGAGGTCCCGGCGGCGGCTCTGATGCTCGATGCGTTGTTGCGACATTTCGACTTCGTCTCGATCGGCACCAACGATCTGATCCAGTACACGCTCGCCATCGACCGCGCCGACGAACATGTCGCACATCTCTACGACCCGTGGCACCCGGCCGTGCTGCTGCTCATCGCCACCACCATCGACAAAGCGCATGCAGCAGGCCGAGCGGTCAGCGTATGCGGCGAGATGGCAGGCGACACGTTGTTCACGCGGCTCTTGTTGGCCATGGGGTTACGCAGCTTCTCGATGCACCCTCGACAGATCGCGTCGGTGAAGCAATCCGTACTGCGCGCCGATTGCATGCGCCTTTCCAAGCGTCTCAGTGACGTCCTGCAAGCCGACGATCCTCAGACTGCCGCGCGTGCCGCGCTTGGAGAAGCGGGGGGTTAGACCGGCTTGCCTAGCGTCCGCGGCGAGCTGAACGAACATGGTGATATAGTCATGGGCTTCGCTGTGCACGAAGCCGCCACGGCAAACCGACGCGGCAACGTCGAACAGCGAAGGAAGAGAAAAGCCAAGTGCTTGACAAGGGATCAAAAAGCGATAGATAATCCCATCTCTTCGCTGACGAAAAGTCAGCAGCGCACAAGCAATGCTCGGCGTTCAGGTTCTTTAACAACAAACAGCCGATAAGCGTGGGCGTTTGAAGGCGAGTGCCAAAGGTCGAAAGACCTGAGGCCGAAAGGCTTCGAACGCTCACGGATGAAGAAGTGAAGTTCACTTCAATTCCGTATTGAGCAAAATTCAAGATCGAACTGAAGAGTTTGATCCTGGCTCAGATTGAACGCTGGCGGCATGCCTTACACATGCAAGTCGAACGGTAACGCGG
>JANMHY010000387.1:0-1759 GCA_031375525.1 Burkholderiales bacterium | reverse complement strand
CGCGCTCGCCGGGGCGCACCGCGTCGGCGTGCATCTCCACCGTGGCGCTGCCGTACTCCAGCTCGTAGGTTTCTTCGACCGTCTTGAACGGCAGCTTGCCCTTCTTGCGGATCGGGATGAAGCCGACATTGAGCTCATGCGCCAGCACCGCGCCGATGATGAAGCCGCGCGCATCCAGGCCGGCGACCGCGTCCGGGTGGGTGTCGAAATAGCGGTGCACGAACTGGTCGATCAGCACGCGAAACACCTTCGGGTCGGCCAGCAGCGGCGTGATGTCGCGGAACAACACGCCGGGTTCGGGCCAGTCGGGCACGCTGCGGATGCGCTCGCGGATGTAGGCCGCGGGGTCGGTGATGGCGCTGGGCTTGGGGTGCATGCGGCGGCTCCTTCAGGCGAACGGCGTGGCCGCGATGCTGCCATCGGCGCGCCGATTGATCCACAAGGCCTGGCCCATCTGTGTTGCTGCGCCAACGAAAGCGCTGATGTTCACTTGGTGCGAGACCCAGAGCTCGAAGCCGGGTCCGCGCAGCGCCGCCAGGCGCGCGCGCAGCAAGGCGGTCTGCTGCGGCTCGCGCTGGCGCTGTTCGAAGAAGGAGTCGAGCGCAGTCCAAGGTTGCGTCGCCGCGCCGAGACCCAGGCCCTGCGCGACTTCATCGGCCGTGCGAAGGCAACGGCACCAGCGGCTCGAACGCAGCGCCGTGGGCCGCAGGCCCAGCGTCGCCAGCGTGGCGCCGAACGCCCGCGCCTGCGCTCGCCCTTCGGGCGACAGGTTGCGCTGCGTCGCGCAGCGTCCCTGCACGAAGCCAGGTGGGTCACCGACGCCGGGATCGGTCTGCGCGTGACGCATCAACAGCAGCGGCCCGGCGGCGGCGCGCGCATGAGCAGGCAACGCGGCGGACGCGGCAACAACGAGGGCCCGGCGACGCGACAGCACGGTCATCGGCCTCAAGCATGCAACAGCTTCTGCTCGGCCAGCGCCAAGGCCTCGGGCAACCCCGACAGCACCAAGGTGTCACCCGCTTCGAGCGTCAGCGCGTCATCGGCGTCCTGCACCCCGCCGCTGGCGCGGCGCACCGAAACGACCTGCACGCCGACTGCATGCAGCGCCTGGTCGGCCAGCGGCCGGCCGAGGCAGGGCGCGGCGGTCGGCAGCGTGACGCTGGTCAGGCGCGCCTGCTGCAACTCTTCGACCGTGTCGTCGTCGGCGCCGTGGAAGTAGCCGCGCAGCAGGCTGTAGCGCGCGTCGCGTGCGTCACGCGCGATGCGGATGACGCGCCGCATCGGCACGCCGACGAGGGCCAGCGTCTGGCTGGCCAGCATCAGCGAGCCTTCGATCGCTTCGGGCACGACCTCGGTGGCGCCGGCGGACTTGAGCTTGTCGAGGTCGGTGTCGTCCACGGTGCGCACCACCACCGGCACCTGCGGCGCGTGCGAGCGCACGACTTGCAGAATCTTCAGCGCCGAGGCCGTGTCGGGGTACGTCACCACCACCGCGCTGGCGCGTGCCAGGCCGGCGGCCATCAGGCTGCGCAGCCGCGCCGCGTCGCCGAAGACCACGCTCTGGCCGGCGGCGGCGGCCTGGCGCACGCGGTCGGGGTCGAGATCCAGGGCCATGTACGGGATCTGCTCGCCATCGAGCAGGCGCGCCAGGTTCTGTCCGCTGCGGCCGTAGCCGCAGATGATGACGTGGGCTTCGGTGGCAATCGACTTCTTGGCGATCGACGTCAGCGCCACCGACTGCAGCAGCCAATCCGACGAC
>JANMHY010000348.1:0-5359 GCA_031375525.1 Burkholderiales bacterium | reverse complement strand
CACCGTGGGCAGCGGGTTGTCCTGCCCGTCGATGGTGCCGGTCTTCAGGCCCAGGTAGACCTCGCCGAAGGCCAGCGGCGTGGCGGTGGCGCCCAGCGCTTCACCGAGGAACAGCCATTCCTTGCTGCCTGGCATGCGCAGCTTCACGCCCTTCAGGTCGTCCGGGGTCTTGACCTCGCGCACGTCGCGCAGGTTGACCTGGCGTGTGCCCAGGTAGACGGTGGACAGGGGCGTGACCTCCATCTTCTCGCTGGCGAGCTTGAACATCTCCTGGCCGATGGGGCCGGCGAAGACCTTGGCCTGGTGCTGCGGGTCACGGATGACATAGCCGGCGGTGAAGATCGAGAACTCGGGCACCAGCTTGGCGATGTCGAAGGCCGAGATCGAGCTCAGTTCGAGGTTGCCGCGCGCCATCGCCGCCGGCTCGGTGCCCTGCTTGAACAGCGACGCGTTGAGGTTGATCTGGACGTCGAACTCGCCGGGCGCGCTCTTGTCGAGCGACTCCTTGAACACGGTCCACATCTTGCCGTGCCAGTCGTCGGGCACCGCGGGCGTGGAGATGCGCAGCAGCACTTTGGTCTGGGCACACGCGGGTGCGGCGATGGCGGCGCAGACGGCGGCGACGGCCGCGATCAGGCTGCGGCGCAGAAGCGAGAGGGTCATGGTGCGTGTCTCCTTTTGTGGTGAGGTCAGTCGTGAGCAGGGTTCAGGCCGTGTGCGGCCAGTTCGCCGCGGAACGTTTCGAAGCGCTCGCTGGGCAGCGCGGCCAGCGGCGGGCGCACGCGCAGCCAGGCGGCATCGCCAGTCTGCGCGGCCATGATTGCCTTGAGGGCCGGGATCAACGCGTAGCCGCCGAGCCAGGCCAGCAGGCGCTCGACGCGCGCGTGCTCGGCCGCGCTGCGCGCCGCATCGGGCTCGGTGGCCAGGCGGTGCACGACGCGCGGCATGAAGTTGGCCAGGCCGCTGACGGCACCGCGGCTGCCGACGGCGGCCAGAGCGGGCAGGTCGAGTTCGTTGCCGACGTGCACACCGAGCGGCGGCATGAAGGCTCGTGCCATTTCGAGCGACTGCGCGCGCTCGCAAGCGCTGTCCTTGATGGCGACGATGCGCTGCGGCCAGCGCTGCATCAGCTCGGCGATGACGCCGTGCGACAGCCCCACCGCCGAGACCTGGGGGATGTGGTACAGCACGACACGCAGCGGCCGATCGCTCATCGCGTCGAGCACCTGGCGGTAGCTCTCGACGATGCCTTCATCGCTGACACCCTTGAAGAAGAACGGCGGCATCAGCAGCACGCCCCAGGCACCGATGTCCTGCGCATGGCGCACCAGCGCCAACGTGTCGGGCACGGCGGCGCAGCTCACCGAAACCAGGATGCGCGACGCGCTCACGCCGCCGGCGACGAGCGCATCGACCGCGTCGCGGCGCTCAGCGACTGAAAACGACGGGCCCTCGCCGGTGGTGCCGAAGGGCGTGACGCCGGCGCAGCCGGCTTCGAGCAGCGCGCGCGAATGGGCGGCGAAGCGGGCGTGATCGATCGCCAAGGTTTCGGTGAGGGGCGTCATCAGCGCCGGCCAGATGCCTTGCAGGCCGGGGACGTCGGGGATCGAGTGGGTCATGGTTTGTCTTTCGGCAGCGGCGGTCTCGGCAGGCCGAGCACGCGCCGGTGGGAACTCTCGATGTGGTGGGTCAGGCGCTCGGCCACCTGCTGGGCATCGCGGCGCTTCAAAGCCGCGATGAACCACAGGTGCTCTTCCATCGCCGGCAGCAGCGCGTCTTCCGACAGCATCGTGCGCTCGAGCCGGATCAGGCGCACGCGAAGGCTGTTGACGCGGTACATCTCGGAGATCAGCGTGTTGCCGAGCGCATCGATCATCAGGTCGTGCAGGCCCCAATCGACCGACTGCGCGTCGCCGAGCAGAGTGGCATCGACCGGGCCTTTCTTCGCGCGCGTGATGATGCGGCGGTGCGCGTCGTCGATCGCGGCAAGGTCGGCCTCCGACACCGTGGCGCAAAAGCGCACCGCGGCTTCGCGCTCCAACACCAGGCGCAACTGGTAGGCGTTGTTGATCAGCGCCAGATCCACGTGCGCGATCTGCAAGCCGCGCTGCGGCACGGTGCGCAGCAGGCCCTCGGCCTCCAGGCGCGGGATCAGCTCGCGCACGGCGCCGAGCGGCATGTCGAGCAACTGCATCAGCTCGCGCTGCGAGATGAACTGCCCGGGGCGGATGTTGGCTTCGAGGATCTGTTGGCGAAAGCTCTCGTAGGCCTTGGCGCGCAGGGTGAGCGGCGCGTTCATCGGACCACGCCCTTGGTCAGCAGCACGTTGCCGTAGGTGCGCGCGATGCGCGCGGCCGGGAAATGTGCCTCGACGATCGCCAGCACAGCGCCATGGCCCATGCGCGCCAGGGCGCGCAAGGCGTCTCGGCGGTGAGCAGGGCGGGGATGTGCTGGAGCATCGCTGAGACGGGTCGGCGGGTGCGGGTTGTTCCGTATCTACCGCTGACATGTTAGTCATAACATACTGCCCCATCACCGGTGCTAACCCTAGCGAGCGATCGATGGTCCCCTTCGCCCCCTGCATCGACGGCGGCCGGCTCGGACTCGGCGGTGCGCCGCTGGGCAACCTGTTCGCTGCCGTGCCCGACGCGCAGGCGCACGCGCTGCTCGACGCCGCTTGGGCCAGCGGCTGCCGCAGCTTCGACACCGCGCCGCACTACGGCCACGGTCTGTCGGAGCAACGCCTCGGCGATGCGCTGCGGCAGCAGCCGCGGGAGGCGTTCGTGCTGTCGAGCAAGGTCGGCAGGCTGCTGACGCCGGACGCGACCGTGCCGCGCGAACAGCACGGCTATGTCGGTGGCTTGCCGTTCCGACAGCACTGGGACTACAGCGCTGCCGGCGTACGGCGCAGCGTCGAGAACAGTCTGCAGCGCCTGGGGCTGGACCGGCTCGACATGGCCTTCGTGCACGACTGCGATGCCGCCACGCATGGCGCCACCGCCGCTGCAGTGCGGCGCCAGGTGATCGACGAGGCCTTGCCCACGCTGCGCGCGCTGCAGCGCGCAGGCGTGATCCGCGCCGTCGGGCTCGGCGTCAACGACGTGGCCATCGTGCTCGACGTGCTGCGCGAGGCCGAGCTCGACGTTCTCCTGCTGGCCGGCCGCTACAGCCTGCTCGACCACACCGCCCTGCCCGATCTGCTGCCGCTGTGCCTGCAGCGCGGCGTGCGCATTGCACTCGGCGGCGCCTTCAACTCGGGGTTGCTGGCCACCGGCACGCGCGGTGGCGTCACGGCACGCTTCAACTACGCCCCCGCCGCGCGCGAGTGGGTCGAGCGCACCGCGCGTATCGAAGCGGTATGCGAGCGCCACCGCGTGCCGCTGCGCGCCGCAGCGCTGCAGTTTCCGCTGGCGCATCCTGCGATCGAGATCGTCATGGTCGGTGCGCGCAGCGCGGCCGAGTGGCAGGACGCTCTGGCGATGGCGCGGCATCCGATCCCGGCGGCGTACTGGCAAGACCTGCGCACGGCCGGCCTGCTGCCCGACGCCGCGCCCACACCCGTGTGACAACAGCGTGATCGTCGATGCGCACTTCCACTGCTGGCGCCTGGCGCGCGGCGACTACGGCTGGCTGACGCCGGCGCTGGGCCCGATCCACCGCGACATCGACGTCGAGGACTGGCAACGCGAGGCGCAGCCACTGGGCGTGACTGCCGGCGTGCTGGTGCAAGCCGCGCCGACCGAGGCCGAAACCGCGTTCCTGCTCGAACAGGCGACGTGCCACGACACGGTGCGCGGCGTCGTCGGCTGGGTCGATCTGCTGGCACGCGACGCCCCCGAGCGCATCGCGCGCCTGTCCGCGACGCACCCCAAGCTCAAAGGCTTGCGGCCGATGCTGCAGGACATCGCCAACGCCGACTGGATCCTGCAGCCCGCGATCAGGCCGGCGCTCGACGCGATGGCCGCGCACGGGCTGGTGTTCGACGCGCTGGTCAAGCCGCTACACCTGCCGCACATGCTCGCGCTGTGCGAGCGCCATCCGCGCTTGCAGGTCGTCATCGACCACGGCGCCAAACCCGACATCGCCGACGGCAAGTGGCAACCGTGGGCCAACGAGCTGCATCGTCTCGCGCGCGAGACGATGGCCGTGTGCAAGCTCTCGGGCCTGCTCACCGAAGCGGGGCCGCACCCGCGTCGTGGCGCAGCGCAGCGCTGGGCTGAACATCTGCTCGAATCTTTCGGCGCCCAGCGCGTGCTCTGGGGCAGCGACTGGCCGGTGCTCGAGCTGGCGGCGCGCTACCGCGATTGGTGGGACGACACGCAGGCCGTGCTGGCGCCGCTGTCCGACGCCGACCGCCACGCCGTGCTCGGCGCCAACGCGCAGCGCCTCTACCGCCTTTGAGCCCAGCAGGCCGGGCCAGCAACGCTCACGCAGCCGCGTGATCGGCGACGCTGCGCCGCTGTAGCGCCCCGGGTGCAGCGGCCAAAGGGGCGTCAGCCCCCGAAGTGAAACTGGTATCTGGCGCCGTCGGAGAACAGGCACACACCGGTGCCCTGGCCGGGCGCGGTGATGAGGTACTCGCACTGGGCGTTGACGCCGCGGGCGCCATAGGCGTTGGCGATGCCGCGCTGGCCGCTCCAGGCGCGCGCGGCCGTGCCGAGCACCTCGGTGTGCACGCGGCCGAAGCCGGCGTAGCTGCCATCGACGCGGGTGGCCTCGCCCTGCAGGCTGTCGCCGCGGTAGCCGAGCGTGATCGTGCCGCGGCCGGTGTGGGCGTCGACGATCACCGCGGTCACGAGGCCGCCCTGGTTGGCGCTCTCGTTGAGCGGGTACAGGCGCGCGCTGAGCACGCTGGGCGGGGGCGGGGCCGACGGCGCGGGCGGCATGACGATGGTGGTCGTCGAACGCTGCGGGCCGTCGGCGGGCGGCAGCGCATAGGGCTGGCCGGTGCGCGGGTCGATGGGGATGACGACGCAGCCGCTGAGCACGGTGAGGGCCAGCGCGGCGGCAGAAACAAGTCGAGCGTTCATGATGTTCGTGCAAGCGCGGCACATGCCGCGCCGCCGAGCTTGGGCGCTGCGTGCGGCGCGACGCAAGCGCGGCGCGCAAAGTCCCACGCCACGCCCCGCGCAGTCTCACTGCGCTATGCTTTTCACGCTATGACCTTGACCGAGTTGCGCTACATCGTCGCCGTGGCCCGTGAAAAACACTTCGGCCGTGCGGCCGAAGCCTGCTTCGTCTCGCAGCCGACGCTGTCGGTCGCGATCAAGAAGCTCGAAGAAGAACTCGACGTCAAACTCTTCGAGCGCGGCGCCAATGAAGTCAGCGTGACGCCGCTGGGCGAAGCGATCGTGCGCCA
>JANMHY010000235.1:0-3744 GCA_031375525.1 Burkholderiales bacterium | reverse complement strand
TAGACCGGTTGCCGCGCGCCGTGCAGCACGTCGTCGAAGGCGCTGCGCACGCCGTGAGCGACGCCGCGGTCGCGCACGTAGCGGCCGTTGACATAGACGTACTGGTGATCGGCGCGGGCGCGTGCGGCATCCGGCGTGCCGACGCGGCCGCTCAGTGTGAGCGGCCCGGCGCCGCCTTGCAGCGCCAGACTGGCCGCCATGAACTCGGCGCCCATGACGTCGGCCAGGCGCGCATCGCGCGTGGCCGCCGCGCGCCACTGCGTGACCAAACGTCCTTCATGCCAGATCGCAAACGCCACGTCCGGCCGCGCCAGCGCATGCCGGCGCACGGCCTCGTCGCAATGGGCGAGTTCGGTGGCGTCGCTCTTCAGGAACTTGCGCCGCGCCGGCGTGGCGAAGAACAGTTCGCGCACCTCGACCGTCGTGCCGACCGCGCGCGCCACCGGCCCGGTCTCGCCGCTGCGCGCGTCCAGGCGCACCGCTTGCGCGGCGCCGGGCGTGCGGCTGGCCAGCGTCAGCTCGGCGATCGAGGCCACGGCGGCCAGCGCCTCGCCGCGAAAGCCCATCGTGCCGACACGCTCGAGATCCGACAGCGAGCCGATCTTGCTCGTGGCATGGCGGCGCAACGCCAGCGCCAGTTCTTCGCGCGGGATGCCGTCGCCGTCGTCCTCGACGACGATCTGGCGCACGCCGCCGGCTGACAGCTTGACGGTGATCTGTGCTGCGCCGGCATCGAGCGCGTTGTCCACCAGCTCGCGCACGACAGAGGCCGGCCGCTCGACGACCTCGCCCGCGGCAATCTGGCTGACCAACTCGTCGGGCAGCTCGCGGATCGGGCGGCGGGGTGCGTTGGCAGTTTGAGGCAGGGCGATCATGAGAGCCGCTATTTTCGCAGGCCCCGGATAATCCGCAGCCAACATGGAAATCATCACCTTCCTGATCGACTTCATCCTGCACGTCGACGTGCACCTGAAGGACTTCGTGCTCGCCTACGGCGCCTGGGTCTATGCGCTGCTGTTCCTGATCATCTTCACCGAGACCGGCGTCGTCGTCTTCCCGTTCCTGCCCGGCGACTCGCTGCTGTTCATCGTCGGCGCGATGTGCGGTGTCGGCCTGATGAGCCTGCCGCTGTCGATCGTGCTGCTGTGGGCCGCCGCGGTGCTCGGCAACCAGACCAACTACGCCATCGGCCGCCACATCGGCCCGCGCGTCTTCCAGTGGGAGGACAGCCGCTTCTTCAACAAGCGTGCCTTCGAGCAGGCCCATGCGTTCTACGAGCGCTACGGCGGCATGACGATCATCGCGGCGCGCTTCATGCCCTTCGTGCGCACCTTCGCGCCTTTCGTCGCCGGCGTGGCGCAGATGACGCGCAGCAAGTTCACGCTCTACGACGTGACCGGCGGTGGCCTGTGGGTGTGCGGCCTGGTCGGCGCGGGTTACTTCTTCGGCAACATACCCTGGGTACAACAGCACCTGGACAAGATCATCTGGGCGCTGATCATCGTGCCCGGTTTGTTGGCCCTGCTCGGCGCCTGGAGGGCCCGACGCAACGAGGCGGCAGTGCGTCAAAGCACGTAAGGCTCGCGTCTGCTGCACTGCAATAGAATCATTTTGCTTTACAGCAATCACGGCCCGGAACCAACAACATGTCAGACACCACCGCGGCAACCAAGCCGCGCACCGTCTATCGCAACATCCACGTCACGGACCTGCTGACGTACCGGCTGCCGCCGGCAGGCATCGTCTCGATCGGCCACCGCATCAGCGGCGTGGTGATGTTCCTGTTGCTGCCGTTCGTGGTCTGGCTGTTCGACGTCACGCTCACTTCCGAAGTGAGCTACGGCCAATTCACGAGCGCCTACACCGCGGGCCTGTGGATCTTTCCGGCATGGATCGTCAAGCTGGTAACACTGGCGCTGATCTGGGCCTTCCTGCATCACTTCGTTGCCGGCGTGCGCCACTTGTGGATGGACGCCACGCACGCGGTCACCAAAGAGTTTGGCCACAAGTCGGCGCTGGTGACGCTCGGCCTGAGCGGACTGCTGACCTTGGTGCTCGGCGTCAAACTGTTCTTCTTCTAGCCATGTCCGGCAACAACAACTTCGGATCGAGGCGCCTGGTCGTCGGCGCGCACTACGGCTTTCGCGATTGGCTGAGTCAGCGTGTCACCGCGTCGCTGATGGCGATCTTCACGCTGGTGCTGATCGCTCAGGTGCTGTTCGGCGCCAAGCTCGGCTATGTGCGCTGGTCGCAAATTTTCGCGTCGCAATGGATGAAGGTGCTGACCTTCATCGTCATCGTTTCGCTGGCCTACCACGCCTGGGTGGGCATGCGCGACGTCTGGATGGATTACATCAAGCCCGTCGGCGTGCGCCTGGGCCTGCAGGTGTTCACGTTGGCCTGGCTCGTCGGTTGTTGTGGCTGGGCCGTGCAAGTGCTCTGGAGACTTTGATGCCCGCGTTGGCAAAGAGAAAATTCGATGTCGTCATCGTCGGCGCCGGCGGCTCGGGCATGCAGGCCTCGTTGCGTCTGGCGCAAGCGGGCTTGAACGTGGCGTGTTTGAGCAAGGTCTTCCCGACGCGCTCGCACACCGTCGCCGCGCAAGGCGGCATCGGCGCCTCGCTCGGCAACATGAGCGAAGACAATTGGCACTACCACTTCTTCGACACGGTCAAGGGCAGCGACTGGCTCGGCGACCAGGACGCCATCGAGTACATGTGCCGCGAGGCGCCGAAGGTGGTGTACGAACTCGAGCACATGGGCATGCCGTTCGACCGCAACCCGGACGGCACGATCTACCAGCGCCCCTTCGGCGGCCACACCGCCAACTACGGCGAGAAGCCGGTGCAGCGCGCCTGTGCGGCGGCAGACCGCACCGGCCACGCGATGCTGCACACGCTGTACCAGCAGAACGTGAAGGCGCGCACGACGTTCTTCGTCGAGTGGATGGCGCTCGACCTGATCCGCGACGCCGACGGCGACGTGCTCGGCGTGATCGCGCTTGAGATGGAGACCGGCGAGGTCCACATCCTCGAAGCCAAGATCACGCTCTTCGCCACCGGCGGCGCCGGCCGCATCTACGCGGCTTCGACCAACGCCTACATCAACACCGGCGACGGTCTTGGCATGGCGGCCCGCGCCGGCCTCCCGCTCGAAGACATGGAGTTCTGGCAGTTCCACCCGACAGGCGTGCACAACGCCGGCGTGCTGCTGACCGAAGGCTGCCGCGGCGAGGGCGCGATTCTGCGCAACAGCGCCGGCGAGCGCTTCATGGAGCGCTACGCGCCGACGCTGAAGGACCTGGCGCCGCGCGACTTCGTCTCGCGCTGCATGGACCAGGTCCTTCAGCGTCGGCGCATAGCGCTCCATGAAACGCTCGCCGGCGCTGTTGCGCAGGATCGCGCCCTCGCCGCGGCAGCCTTCGGTCAGCAGCACGCCGGCGTTGTGCACGCCGGTGGGATGGAACTGCCAGAACTCCATGTCCTCGAGCGGAATGCCGGCCCGAGCCGCCATGCCGAGACCATCACCGGTGTTGATGAAGGCGTTGGTGCTGGCGGCGTAGATGCGCCCGGCGCCGCCGGTGGCCAGCAGCGTGACCTTGGCCTGCAGCACGTGCACTTCGCCGGTCTCCATCTCGAGCGCGGTCACGCCCAGCACATCGCCCGAGGTGTCGCGGATGAGATCCAGCGCCAGCCATTCGACGAAGAAGTTGGTGCGCGCCTTGACGTTCTGCTGGTACAGCGT
>JANMHY010000202.1:0-5494 GCA_031375525.1 Burkholderiales bacterium | reverse complement strand
CCAGCGAGCGTGTCGGCGCCAGCAGCACCTGCGCACCGGCGCCGCGAAAACCGATCACGGCCACGCGGTCGCGGCGCGCGTAGCAATCGGCGAGCAAGAGTTCGACCGCACCCTTGGCTTCGGCCAGGCGGTGCAGGGCCTGCGAGCCGGAAGCGTCGATGGCGAAGATCGTCGTCGTCGCGCGGCGCTGCACGCGGCGCTGCACGCGCAGGTCGTCGCGGGTAACTTGCACGCGCGCGTCGCCCGAGGCGGTGCGCCGAACCTTCTGCCACGGCGCCGCCGCACGCAAGGTCTCGATCAGCGCCAGCCGCGCCCCGCCCCGCGGCTCGCCGCGCACGGCGCCGATGACGCGACCGCGCTGGCGCGATGCGGTGTTCTGGCCCATGCGGCCGGCGTCGCCGCGACGGGGGCCGGGCGCCCGGCCGGCAGCGAGCAGCGCCAGCAGGCCGGGCGGGATCGAGGCCAGCGCGGCGGCGAGCACGCGGTCGTCGAGCGGGCGGTCGATGTCAACGCTTTGGTCGTCTTCGCTCTCGGCAGCGTCGTTGTGCGCATCGGGCGGCGGTGGCGGCTCGGCGGCAGACTCTTCGCTGGCCTGCGGCGCGCGCGTCGCTCGCGGCGCGAGCACGAGGCGTGCAGCGAGTGCCGCATCGTCGGCCTGCACGTCATCGCGGCCTTCGAGCGCGGCCGCGATGCGGGCCACACACAGCGCCTGCCAGCTCGCCCGCGCCGAGGCAACGCCGAGCGCCGCGGCGGCGGCGACCAACGCTTCGATCAATGCGTCGCCGGCCCGCACCTCCGGCCAGCGCTCGCGCGCTCGGGCGATGCGAGTCGCATCGACATCGATCGGCGAAGCGTCGGGCTCGACACAAAGGGCCAGCCGATCCTGCAGCGCCGGCGGCGGCGCTTCGTCGTCGGCCGCGCCTTCATCGAGCGCGACGACGGCGATGCTGGCGTGCTCGTCGAGCACCGCGCACAAGCGCGCCGCCAGCGCCACGCTCATGCGCTCGGCCATCGCGGCAACGACGATGCCGCCGCCGGCCTGCGCCAGCAGCCCGCGCTCGGCCACCGGCTTGCCCGCCGCCAGCGTGGCCGCGAGATCGAGGCCGCCCTGCAGCGCTTCGTCGCGGATCTGCACCGGCAAGCGCCGCCACGGCATTGCTGCCGGCAGCAACGAGCGCAATGCAGCGAGCCACGCATCGCGCTCGGGCCCGGCGCCGCTGCGCAGGCGCACACCGCCGAGCGCGTGCGGCGCCACGGCAAAGACATGCAGCGCGGCGGTGGCGTCGTTCAACGAGGTCAGCCGGCAAACTGCTCGGCAACCACGCGCGCCACCCGCGCCGAGGCGTCGCTGTCGTCGAGCGGATTGCGGCGCAGCCGGTGGCGCAGTGCCGGCGCCGCGAGGCGCTTCAGGTGCGCATCGGCCACGGCCTTGGCGCCTTCGTGAGCGGCCAGCGCACGCGCGGCGCGCACCAGCGTCAGCTCGCCGCGCAGGCCGTCGGTGCCCAGCGCCATGCACAACTTGGCCGCGCGCTCCAGCACCGCATCGGACACGGCGACAACATGGAGCTTCTTGCGCGCCGAAACGATCTTCTTGCGCGCCTCGTCCTGCGAGGCCTGCCACTGCTCGGCGAAGGCCTGCGCATCGCGCTCGAAGGCATCGCGGCGCTTGACGACCTCGACGCGCGTGGCGATGTCGTCCGGCGTGCGCACTTCGACAGCCAAGCCGAAACGGTCGAGCAGTTGCGGCCGCAGCTCGCCTTCTTCCGGGTTGCCGCTGCCGACGAGCACGAAGCGCGCCGGGTGGCGCACCGACAAGCCCTCGCGCTCGACGACGTTTTCGCCCGACGCAGCGACGTCGATCAGCAGATCGACCAGATGGTCTTCGAGCAGGTTGACTTCATCGACGTAGAGGAAGCCGCGGTTGGCGCGCGCCAGCAGGCCGGGCTCGAACGCCTTGATGCCTTGCGACAGCGCGCGCTCCAGGTCGAGCGCGCCGACGACGCGGTCTTCGGTGGCGCCGAGCGGCAGATCGACCACCGGCACCGGCGCGAGCTTTGATTTCGGTGCGGCGCTCTTGCCAGCCAGCCGCGACAAACACTCGCTGCACCACGCGCCGCGTGCATCCGGATCGCAGCCATAGCGGCAGCCATCGACGACGCGCATGGGAGGCAGCAACGCCGCCAGCGCGCGCACCGCGGTCGATTTGCCGGTGCCGCGGTCGCCGAAGGCCAGCACGCCGCCGATGCCGGGATCGACCGCGCACACGGTGAGCGCGAGCTTCAACTCGTCTTGCGCAACGATGGCAGTGAAAGGGAACGCAACACGGCTCATCAACGACTCTCTGTTTTGAGTTTTTTTCGCATGCGGCGCACGAGGCCGAACATGATCACGGCGACGATCGGAATCGAGACACCAACGACCACATCGGGCTCTATGCGCAAGCCGCCGCCCTTGGCTGCCTTGGCCATGTAGCCGATGAGGCCGGCGACGTAATAGACGATGGCTGCGATCGACAGCCCTTCGACCGTTTGCTGCAGCCGCAACTGCAGCTTGGCGCGCCGGTCCATCGACGCCAGCAACGCCTGGTTCTGCTGTTCGCGCGCGATGCCGACGCGCGTGGCCAGCAGCGCGCTGGCCTGGCCGATGCGCTCGGCCAGATCGGTCAGGCGTTGCGAGACATTGGCGCAGGTCGCGGCCGCAGGTGCGAGGCGGCGGCTCATGAACTCGTCGATCGTCTGCAAGCCCGGCAGCCGCGACTCGCGCAGCTCGGCGATGCGCCGCCGCACCAGGCCGTGATAGGCGTCGCAAGCGCCGAAGCGGAACTGGCTGGCGGCGATCCCCGACTCGACCTCGGCGGCCAGGCGCATCAGCTCGTGCAAGAGCGCTTCGTCATGCGCGCCGTCGCTCGCCGTGTCGCGCGCCATCTGGTCGGTGAAGGTGGCCAGCGCGCTTTCGATGGCGACGATGCGCGGCCCCTGGCGGCGCGCGATCGGCAGCGCCAGCAGCGCCAGCACACGATAAGCCTCGATCTCGAACAGGCGCTGCAGCATGCGCCCGGTCTGCGCCAGCGTCAGCTTGCGGTTGACGAGCCAGAGGCGGCTGCAGCCGTCGTTGTGCAGCCGAAAGTCGGTGTACAGCGTGCCCGCGCCTTCGGCGATCTCGGCGCCCACCACCAGTTGGCCAGCGAAGCGCTGCGCCAGCGCTGCGGCATCGGGCACACCGAGCGCCGCGGACGTGACTTCGGCGTGCACCGCGGCCACCGTGCGGCCCGGCACCGCGGCCAACCAGCCGGCCGGCAGTTGCAGCGCGGCCGGCGTGTCGAATGGCGCCTCGGCCAAACCTTCGACGCTGAAGGTGTAGCCCGAGAACTCGCCGTGACGCTCCCACTTGACGCGCAACGCGCCGGGCGCGGCGCCGAGCCGCGTGCGAAAGTGCGTGGCCTCGTCGGCGGGGCCGGCGACGTCGTAACGCTTGCACAGCGATTGCAAGTGGCGCAACTCTTGTTCACGCGCGTCGCTGTCGATCAGCACGGCCACATAACTCACGCGTGCCGGGGTGGACAGCAGCTCGGGCGGGCGCGCATGGACCTCGTCGGCCAGGGCTTTGCGTTGCGGATGGTCGGGTGGAAAGGTGGACACGACGAGCACGGTGGGAGAAGATCAGGGGCTTCGAAATTCGGCGCGCGCCAGTATGTCATCGCGGGGCGAGGGCGCCGCGTTGATCCCAATTGCTATTCACCTGACAGGAGACGGTTCATGAATGCTTCCAACACGTCCTCGTCGTCACGCCGCGTTTTCATCGCGCGCGTGGTGGCCGGCGGCACCGCGGTCATCACGATCGGCGCGCAAGCGCAGGCCGCGCCGATGGTCGATGAGAAAGATGCGCAGGCCAGCGCGCTCGGCTACGTGGCCGACACGAGCAAGGCCGACGAGAAGAAATTTCCCAAGCACGCCAAAGACCAGCTGTGCAGCGGCTGCCAGCTCTACACCGGCAAGGCCGGCGACAAGGCCGGGCCCTGCTCTCTGTTCGCGGGCAAGCAGGTCGCGGCCAATGGCTGGTGCAGTGCTTGGGTGAAGAAGCCCGCATAGCGAGACCACCCCGAAGCGGCTTCGCCGCCTCCCCTCAAGGGGCAACGCCAGTGGCCGGGCAAAGCCCGTTCCACAGCGTTCGCTTGGGAAGACACTGCTCTGGCTGACCCTCCCGCGCATTCAAATTTTCTTGCGCCGTGACGACGGTCGCTGTCGGACGCCGAGCGATCGTTTGAGGGCTTCCTTGCCGCCGGCGCGCTTGAGGGCGCGGGCGAGGAAGTGGCGTTCGGCCAGGCGCCTCGCGTCGCGCAGCAGGCCGGGCAGCTCGTCGTGGCCGATGCGCTCGACCAGGCGGCCGAGGGCTCGCGTCAGTTCGTGGTCGGCGAGCTCGGCGTCGTCGAGCTCGCCGACATGCTGGCTCAAACCAAGGCTGTCTTTTTCGTCGCGGGTCATCAGCGCCGGCGGCTCGCTGCGTGCGGCCACATGCTGGTGGGCGTTCCAGTAGCTGCGCTCGAGCGCTTCCTGCGCGGCCACGAAACGCTGCTGCAGCGCGGCCTGCGCGCGCAGGTCGTGGCCGACGGCGAGCATCGGGCCGGTGTCGCCCAGGCGCGCGGCGCTGTAGGCCACCGGTGCCGGGCCGCCGAGCGCCTCGGGGTGATTGATTTCGCGCCGCCGCGCATGGCCGGTGGCGGCCACGTCGGCCAGCATCTGCTCGATCTTCGGCCGCGAGTCGGGGCTCACCGTTTGCACCCAGGCGCTGCCGATCCACGACACCGGTGCGATGGGGTGGGTCTCGTGCTGTGCCAGCTTGGCGATGCGGCCGTCGGCGTCGATGACGAGCGCGATGTCGCAGGCCAACGCGACGAAGGTGTCGGCCAGCTCCGGCGCCCAGGCGGCAAGCACCTGCAGGTCGGCCGGGTGCGACGCGCCTAGCGTGCCGTCCGTCGAGGCCAGCGTTGCCATAGGTCCCATCCATGTGCCAGGCCGGCGATCGACAGCGGCAGCGCAACCCAGAACCAGCCGCCGCCGCTGTGGGCGACGCGCCAGGCGAGCAGCAACCCCAGGCCGGCGAGCAGCGTCGGCAACGGCAGCAGGTGACCACGGCGCAGGACGACCCAGAGCAGCAGGCCCTCGGCCGCCAGCACGGCGATGACGAGGTCGATCGCGTGACCACTGCCGAAGAGTTCCGTCATCGCGTCCATCATGAGAATGTGCCGGCGAAGGGCCCGTTCAGACACCTCACCGCGCAGTTCAGCGCAGACGCTGCCACGGCGACGCGGCCGCGCGTTGTGACCGGGAGTGCCCTGTGCACCGTCGAAACCCCTTCAGGCGACCTTGGCGATACCGAGCAGGTGCGCCATGTCCTTGAAGAAGATGCGCACATGCGCCATCGGGCGTTTGCGCACCAGGCGCTTGTGCATGTAGGAGTCGAAGGTGAGCTGCTGCACGTCCTTGTCGCGGCAGAT